>DASUHT010000001.1:0-10783 GCA_036273335.1 Gaiellales bacterium
TTTCGCGATCGGGAACGGCGCGATCGCCGCCGTCATCCTCCACCGCCGGCGGTGCGTTCGCGAAATGATCTAGGCTCGGCCGATGCGCGAGCTGGGGATCGGCCTGGTCGGGTCGGGGTTCATCGGGCAGCTGCACGCCGACCATTGCCAGGCTCCAGCTGGCGCCGTCGGCGAACTGCGAGGCGAACGCCGTCGCTCCCAGGGCGCTCCAGATCAGCCACGTCCCGCGGTGCGGTCGTGTCAGGCCGCGGAGGATGTCCCTGACATACGGAACGGGATCGATCAGGGACAGGACCGCGGCGGCGATCCCCGCGATCGCGACCGGCAACACCGGGAGATGATATCCAGCAGGGCGTGGGCGCCTCGGGAATACGGGCGGCGCCTCCGACGTATGCACGCCATACGCACTCGACATGGATGCGCCGGACGGCGCCGGAGGGAGACATGACCGAGACCCACGAACGAAAAGGCATGGCGCTGCTGCTGCTCTGCCTCGTCCAGTTCATGGTGGTGCTCGACATCGCCATCGTGAACGTCGCGCTGCCGACGATCAAGACCGCGCTCGACTTCAACGAGACCGACCTGTCCTGGGTGATCAACGCCTACACGCTCACCTTCGGCGGCCTGCTGCTGCTCGGCGGCCGGGCGGCCGACCTGGTCGGACGGCGGCGGATGTTCATGATCGGCCTGGTGGTGTTCTCCGCTGCATCGCTGGTCTGCGGGCTCTCGACCTCGGAGGCGATGCTGATCACCGCGCGGGCGGTCCAGGGGGTGGGCGCCGCGATCATCTCGCCAGCCGCCCTGTCGATCCTGATGACGACGTTCGCGGAGGGCGCCGAGCGCAACAAGGCACTCGGCGTGTGGGGCGCGATCGCCGGCTCGGGGGGCGCTGCCGGCGTCCTGCTCGGCGGCATCCTGACGCAGTACGTCAGCTGGTCGTGGATCTTCTACATCAACGTCCCGGTCGGCCTGGCGGTGCTGATCGCCAGCCCGCGCTTCCTGCGCGAGAGCCGGGTCGAGGGCGAGTCGCGGAGCTTCGACGTGCTCGGGGCGGTGCTCGCCACCGGCGGCCTGTCGCTTCTCGTCTACGGTCTCGTGCAGACGGTCGACCACTCCTGGTCGGCGCCGCGAACGATCGGCCTGTTCGTCGCCGCGGCCGCGCTGCTGGTCGGATTCGTCTTCACCGAGTCGCGCACGCGGGCGCCGCTGATGCCGCTGCACATCTTCCGCAACCGGTCGCTCTCGGCGGCCAACGCGGTCGGGCTGATGCTCGGCGCGTCGGTGTTCTCGATGTTCTTCCTGCTCACTCTGTACATGCAGCAGGTGCTGGCCTACTCGGCGATCAAGACCGGCCTCAGCTACCTGCTAGTGGCGACCGTGATCATCATCTCGGCCGGCATCTCGCAGGTGTTCGTGACCAAGATCGGCGTGCGCACCGTGCTGACGACCGGCATGGCGCTGACGGCGCTTGGGCTTCTGTACTTCACCCAGGTCTCGGTCGGCGGCTCGTATCTGGTCGACCTGGCGCCAGGCTTCATTCTGGCCGGCACCGGGCTCGGCTTCTCGTTCGTGCCGGTGTCCATCGCCGCCCTGGTCGGCGTTCGCCACGACGAGGCCGGGATCGCGTCGGGGATCATCAACACGAGCCAGCAGGTCGGCGGCGCGCTGGGGACGGCGATCCTGTCCACCGTCGCCTTCACCCGGGTCGCCGATTACATGGCTAGCCACGTGCCGCCGGGAGCGACCACGCTCCAGCACGCCTATGTCAGCGGCTATTCGGTCGCGTTCGGCGTCGGGGCGGCACTGGCGGCGATCGGCGTGGTGCTCAGCCTGCTCTTCATCCCGCCCGGGCCGGCGACCACGGAGCAGATCGTCGAGGCGGAGGCCGAGCCGGCCGCCGTCGAGATATAGATGCGGTTTGTCCTCTGCGATGTCTTCAGCGACCGCCCGCTGGCGGGGAACCAGCTGGCCGTGTTCACCGACGCGGTGGGCATCGCAGAGGACCTGCTGCAGCCGCTGGCGCGCGAGATCAACTTCTCGGAGACCGTGTTCGTGTACCCGCCCGCGGATCCCGGGGCGACCGCCCGCATCCGGATCTTCGTGCCGACTCAGGAGATCCCCTTTGCCGGGCACCCGGTGCTGGGGACGGCGGTCGTCCTGGGCCGCGAGCGGGGCCTGAACGAGCTGGTGCTGGAGACCGGGCAGGCGCCGGTTCCCGTCCGTCTGGCCGGGAATGGCGGCACCATGCGCCAGCCGCTGCCGGCCGTGCGGCCGTACGAGGAGGCGGAGCGTGCGCTGCGGGCGCTCGGCGCCGACCGCTCGCTGCACCCGGTCGAGGTGTACGACAACGGCATGTGTCACGTCTACGTGCGCCTCGAGTCGGAGGCGGCGGTGGCCGCGCTTCGTCCCGATCTGAGCGCGCTGGCGCAGATCCCGGGCGCGCACGGGTACGGCTTCAACGTCTTCGCCGGGTCGGGCACCGCCTACACGACGCGGATGTTCGCGCCCTCCGACGGCGTCGACGAGGATCCGGCGACCGGCTCGGCCGCCGGGCCGCTGGCCTGCCTGCTCGTCCGCCACGGCGAGGTCGCATCCGGAACCGAGCTGACGATCTCGCAGGGAGCGCAGGTCGGGCGCCCGAGCACGCTCTACGCCCGCGCCGAGGCGACGGCCGCGGAGATCACCGCCGTCGAGGTGCGTGGGAACGCGGTCATCGTCGGCGAGGGGCGGTTCCAGCTCCCGTAGCCGGTTCCGCCGCGGGCGCGGCGCCGCTGAAGCGGCGGCGCTCAGTCCGGCAGCTCGACCTCGACGCCGCCGTCCAGCTCGCGGGCCGCGAACGTGCGTACCGACGCCAGCGCCGGCCCGGTCAGCGCCTCCCCGCTGCGCAGGTCGAACACCGACCCGTGGCAGGGGCAGACGATCTCGGTGTCGGTCACCGTCCCGTCGGAGAGTGGGCACTCCTCGTGCGAGCAGGTGTCGTCGAGCGCAAACAGGCGCCCGCTGCTGCGAACGAGCAGCACGAACTGCTCGCCGTGGCGGACGCCGACGGGGATGCCGTCTGCGAGGTCGGACGACCCGGCCAGGCGGACCCAGCTCACGGCGCCAGCAGGCGCACCCTGATCGGGTGGCCGTCGGCGGTGCCCTGGAGGTGGCCGACCGCCACCCGTACCAGCTCGCTCCAGCGCAGGTGCAGCTGCTCGTGCAGGCCACCCGGCGCGGCCACGGTGACGTCGCCGCGCACCCAGCCGTGAGCGTACGACCAGCGCACCTTGCCCGACACCCCCACGCCGGGCACGAATGCCGCCTGGTGGAGGTGGAACGTCGTCACGTCGCCGCTGCCGGTGTACGACCAGGTGCCGCCGCGCAGTCCGTGGTCGACGCCGCTGTAGTTGACCCACCAGCGCTGGAGCGCGTCGGCGACCGAGTCGGCGGCCGCCACGGCGGCCCGGCGCTCGCGCAGCGTCGAGCGGTCTCCCGGCTCGGGCGTCGCCGGCGGCACCTGGCTCAGGTGGAGCGGGAAGGAATCGACCACACGCACCTCCGGCGTTCGCTGGGCGCACGAGGTGTTGCCCGGGTTGAGCGTCGCCACGAAGTGGGCATAGATGTGCTCGGGACAGTCGAAGTTGTCCGCGAGCGCCTCAACGTGCAGCTGGTTCTGGATGACGACAAGGTGGCTGTTCGGGAACCGGCCGGCGACGACGCGGGCATCCTCGAGCGGGGTGATGTTGTCCAGGTCGCCGCTCAGGACGAGCGTCGGCACGTGGGGATAGGTCGCATGCTGGGGCACCGGCGGATCGGAGAACGCCGGCGACGGCCAGTGCAGGCACTCCATGCCGCTCTCGTACGGGTAGTTGATCCAGGCGAAGCCGGCGAACGGGTAGAAGGCGCTTGCCGGCATCGCGTCCAGGCGGGCATGGGTGATCGCAAGCCGGGCCGACCTCGGCGCGCTGAACGGCCACGGCTGCGGGTAGTCGTGGCAGACGACCGAGAGGTAGAGCGCCTCCGAGAAGCTCGACGGGTCGCTCTCCGGCCCGTCCGTGGTCACCGTCTCGGCGACCAGCCGGAGCAGGGGCTGGTTGTCCCCCTGTGCGGCCGCCCGGATCGCGGCCGGCAGATCGCGGTACACCCCCAGGTAGAGGTAGCCGGAGCCGAGCGTCTGGACAAGCGCCTCCTCATTCACGTGGGTGAACACTCGGTCGCCGTTGGCGTCGTGCGTCCAGCCGGCGATCGGATGGCGGCGCACACGGTGCACGACACGCGCCAACGCGGCGACGGGGTCGCCGTGCGCCATGCACGGCGGCCGGCGGGCACAGGCCAGGCGGAGTGCGATCCGCGACCGCGCCAACAGGTCGCGGAAGAAGGGATCGGAGCCCGGAACCTGGTAGGTGCTGTCCAGGACGAGCGAGCGCAGCCGCCACGGATAGCGAAGTGCGAACGCCTGGGCCGCGTAGGAGCCGTAGGAGTCCCCGTAGAGGTCGACCTTGCCGGCATGCAGCGCGACCAGCACCGCCTCGATGTCCTGCACCGACTGCGAGGTGTCGTAGAAGTCCCTCCTGGCGCCGAGCTGGGCAGCGCAGCGGCCGGCCAACTTCGGGTAGGGCAGGATGTGGTGGTGGAAGGCGGGGCAGTCGAGCGCCCCCGAGCGGCCGGTGCCGCGGAGGTCGACCAGGAGGAGGTTCCGCCGCGCCGAGATCGGCCGCGACAAGGCGACCCGGCTGGCGCGGTCAGCGCTGGTGGAATAGCCCGGCCCGCCCTCGATCGAGACGATCGTTGAGACGGCCGGCCGGGATCTGTCTCCGCGCGGGTAGTCCTCGAAGTAGATGCGGATCTTCCGCCCGTTCGGGTGGCGGCGGTCAAGCGGGACGCGCAGGTAGCCGCAGAGCGCATGCCTGACCGCGGCGAAGTGCGGACACGGTGCCTGCTGGACGGCCTGAGGCACCGCCGGCGGCGGGGCGATCATGCGACGAGTCTACGTCCGGCCGGCAAGCGGTACAACGGCAGCCCGCTACAGGTGGTGCGCGTACTCGACGATCTCCCAGTCGGTGACGGTGCGATGCGCGCGGGCGAGCTCCGCGCCCTTGATCTCATAGAACACGCGCACCAGCTCCTCGCCCATCGCCTCCTTGAGGACGATGTCGTCGTCCAGCGCCTCGAGCGCCGCCTCGAAGCTGCGCGGGAGCGGCGTCGCCTGCTCCGCGTCGGGGTGCTCGTAGATCAGGCCCGGGATGGCCGCCGGCGGCTCCAGCTCGCGCTCGATCCCGTCCAGGCCGGCGCAGAGCGCAGCGGCGGTGGCCAGGTGCACGTTGGCCGCCCCGTCGCCCAGCCGCAGCTCCAGCCGGGTGGCGCGGCCGCGCTCGCGGGGGACGCGCACCATCGTCAGCCGGTTGTCGTGGCCCCAGCTGGCGAGCGTCGGCACCAGCGCCTCCTCGTGGATCCGCCGGTAGGCGTTGGTGGTGGGGTTGAAGAAGGCCATCAGCGCCGGCCCGTGCTGGATCAGTCCGGCGGCGAAGTGGTGGGCGAGCGGCGAAAGACCCTCCTCCAGATCGCCGTTCAGGAGGTTCGCGCCGCCGTCGTCGCAGAGCGAGATGTGCAGGTGGAAGCCGGAGCCCTCGTCGTCGTTCCAGGGCTTGCCGATGAACGTGGCCAGCAGGCCGTGGGTCGCCGCCAGCTGCTTGACGGTGTCCTTGAACCGGAAGGCGCGGTCGGCCGAGTCGAGGGCCGGCGAGTGGCGCAGGTTGATCTCGTACTGGGAGCGGCCGTACTCGTGGTTGGCTGCGATCGCGCCGAGGCCGAGCTCATCGCAGGCATCCAGCATCTCGCGCAGGACGCCGAGCGGGTCGGCGACCGTGCCGACCGTGTAGACGTGGCTCGAGTTGTCGACGTAGCGGCGGTAGCCGTGGGTCGCCGAAGGGTCCGCCACGCACAGGTAGAACTCGAGCTCGGGGCCGACGACGGGCACCAGCCCGCGCTCCCGGAAACGGGCCTCGGCGCGGCGCAGGCAGTCGCGCGAATCGACCGCGTAGGGCGAGCCGTCGGTGCGCTCCAGGTCGGCCAGGCACCAGACGACCGTGGGATCCCACGGCAGCCGCACGGCGGTGTCCAGATCGGGCCGGCCGATGATGTCCTGGAAGCCGTGCTCCGGGCCGGCGACGACGTTGTGCCGCAGGTCGACCGTCATGATCGCCTCGCAGAAGGCCGCGCCGTCGTCGGCGACGTGCGTCAGCTGGGCGATCGGGAACTCCCTGCCGCGCGCGATCCCGTGCAGGTCGGGGTAGCTGACCCGGAGGATGCGCGCGCCCTCCGCGACGAGATCGTCCAGACGGCTATCGGCCATGTTTCCATCCTTTCATGAGGCGACGACACGCACCGGCATCGCCCGGAACGCATTCGTGAAGTTGGTGCGGATCCGCTCCGGCGAGCCGGCCGGCTCGATGCTCTGCAGGCGCGGGAGGAGCTCCTCGAACATCACCTTGACCTCCAGCTTGGCAAGGTGCGCGCCCAGGCAGAAGTGCGGCCCGCCGCGGCCGAAGCTGACGTGGTCGTTGGGCCGGCGGCCGACGTCGAAGCGGTAGGGATCGTCGAAGACCAGCTCGTCGCGGTTCGCCGAGATGTACCAGGTGACCACCTTGTCGCCCTCGCGGATCGTCTGTCCGCGTAGCTCGACGTCACAGGTGGCGGTGCGCCGGAAATGCAGCACCGGCGTCGCCCAGCGGATGATCTCGTCGACCGCGGTCGGCATCAGGGAGGGATCGTCGCGCAGCCGACTGAGCTCCTCTGGATGTTCCATCAGCGCCAACATGCCGTGGGCGATCGCCTGCCGCGTGGTCTCGTTCCCGGCAACCACCAGGAGCAGGAACATGACGTCGAACTCGCGCGCCGTCAGCCGCTCGCCGTCGATCTCGGCGTGCACCAGCTTGGACACGATGTCGTCCTCGGGCTCGGCCCGCCGCTGCTCGGCGATCCCGTGCCCGTAGCGCCACAGCTCGACGGCGGCGGGGCTGCGGAAGGGCAGCAGCCGGTAGGCGTCCGAGTCCGGATGCTCGTAGGACATGTCGGACATGGCCGGGTCGGTGGAGCCGATCATCCGGTCGCCCCAGTCGATCAGCAGCAGGTTGTCCTCAGGCGGCACGCCGAGGATCCGGCAGAGGACCTGGATCGGCAGCGGCGCCGCGACGTGCTCGACGAAGTCGAACTCGCCCAGCGGCAGCGCCTCGTCGAGGATGACCCGGGTCAGCTCCCGGAGCAGGTTCTCGTAGGCCGCGACGGCGCGCGGCGTGAACTCGCGATTGACCAGCCCGCGCAGCCGCGTGTGCCGTGGCGGGTCGGTGTCGATCATCGACTTGCGCGCCTCGATGGCGTCCGGCGCCAGATCTTCGAGCGCCGTCGCGCCGGTTTCCGAGGAGAAGGTCTTCGTGTCCTTGTGCACCGCCACCAGGTCGTCGTGACGGGTGATCGCCCAGTAGCCCCGGCCGTGCGGCCAGTCGTACCAGCGCACCGGGTCGTTCTGGCGCAGCCAGTCGAACATGGCGTAGGGCACCTCGTCGGTGAACGCGTCGTTCTCGAAATCGATCGCCGGGGCGTTCGCGCTCACGCGGTGCTGCCGTCCAGGATCTGCAGGGTCTTCAGGTCGGAGTAGAAGTCGAGCGCGTAATCGCCGCCCTCGCGGCCGATGCCAGAGATGCCCATGCCGCCGAACGGCGCCGTCAGGTCGCGGACGAGGAAGCAGTTGACCCAGGTCGTGCCGGCGCGGACAACCCGGCCGACCCGGTCGGCGCGCTCCTCGGAGCCGGTGTAGATGATCGCCGAGAGGCCGTACGCGGTCGAGTTGGCAAGGCGCACCGCGTCCTCCTCGTCGGTGAAGGTCTGATAGGTGAGCACCGGCCCGAACACCTCGCGCTGGACGATCTCGGCGTCGTTGGAGTGCGGTTCGATCAGCGTCGGCTCGTAGAAGAGCGGCCCCACCGGCGAACGGTGGCCGCCGCGGACGATCCGGTCGCCGTTTGCCCGCGCCCGCTCGACGAACCCCTCGACCCGGGCCAGGTGGTCGGGATGGATGAGCGGCGAGACGGTCGTCCGGTCGTCGCGCGGGTCGCCCAGCACGTGGGCGTCGACATGCCGGTGGAAGCGCTCCAGGAAGTCGTCGGCGACCGACGCCTCGACCAGCAGCCTGGTACCGGCGAGGCAGACCTGGCCGGCGTCGTCGTACTGGCCGGCGGCCTTGGCGGCCGCCGCCTCGAGGTCGGCGTCGGCGAACACGATCAGCGGCCCCTTGCCACCCAGCTCGGCGGTGAACGGCACCAGGTTGGTGGTCGCCGCGACGCCGATCAGCCGACCCGTCTCGGGGGAGCCGGTGAAGCTCACCCGGCGCAGGCCGGGATGTGCGACCAGCGCCGCGCCGGCCTCCTCGCCGATCCCCTGGACGACGTTGAAGACGCCGCGCGGGAAGCCGGCCTCGGCGGTCAGGTCGGCCAGCAGCGAGCAGCTGAGCGGCGCCCACTCGGGCGGCTTCAGGATGACCGTGCAGCCGGCGGCCAGAGCCGGCGCCGTCTTCCACGTCGAGAGCATGAAGGGCGCGCTCCAGGGCGTGATCAGGGCAGCCGGCCCGGCCGGCATCCGGATCACCCGGTTGCGCGTCCCGTTCGATTCCCAGACGCGCTCCCGGTAGCCCTCGGCGAGCTCCGCATAGCTCCGGTAATTGCGCGCGCCGCGGGGAATCACCCGCGCCTTCAGTGATCGCTCGAGCATCGCCATGTCCAGGCACTCGACGGTTGCCAACTGCTCGATCCGGTCGTCGATCAGGTCGGCCAGCCGGCGCAGGTACTCGCCTCGCCCCGCGGGGCCAAGCGCCGCCCAGGCGGGAAACGCCGCAGACGCCGCGCCGACCGCTGCGTCGACCTCGGCATGCCCGCCCCGGTGGACCTGGGCGATCGGCTCGCCGTCGATCGGCGAGATCACGTCGAACGTCGCATCCGACTCCACCCGGCGGCCGTCGATGAAGTGCTCGGGACGGACGTCGATGCCCGCGATCGCGCTCACAGCGACCCCGCCTGTGACACATCCTTTACGGTGCCTGGCCCCATGCACCCCGGAGCGGGCACTGCACCGCGAGCGTGGGAGCGGCCGACCGCGGTCACTGCGCGGCCGCCCGTGACACATCCTTGACGGTGCCTGGCCCCGTGAGGTCGCGCTCGCTCTGCAGGTCGTCGATCGTGTAGGCGAACTGGAAGCGGAAGCCGTCCCCCATGCGCAGCGGCGCCAGCGCCGCGTGCTCCTCGTTCGGCGCGTCGTAGAGCTCGAGCGTCGCCGGGCCGCGGCGGATCTCCGAGATCGCCCGGTCGCGGCTGCGCGCCCGCACCAGCTCGTTCACCGCCGGGTCGTCGTGGTGGCCGGCGGCCAGGCGCGGGAAGTGGCGCCGGTTGACGAGCGGCGGGTCGTTGTGGGTCGGCCCCGCCTCGGCGACCCGCTCCGGCCGCACGGTGCCGTAGGCCAGGCGGCGGTCGTTGGCGGCCAGCGTGCCGGCGAAGGTCCGCCCCTCGGCACGGCAGTCGAGGCCGAAGGAGCGGGTGATGTGAATCGACCCGAGCTTCTTGGGGAACCCCTGCACCCATCCCCGGACGAGCGCGAAATCCTTGTCCACCCAGATGTAGGGGCAGCTGGTCACCGGCTCGCCGTCGAGGACGCCGTTGACGACGATGAAGAACTCCTTGTACTGCCCGCGCACCGGGTCGAGCAGCTCGTCGCCGGAATCGGCGCAGGACTGCCAGTCGACGAAGAGCGCGGCGCAGCGGCCGGGGTCCTCGGCCAGCGGCTGCATGCCCTCCGGCAGCACCGCCGCCACGGCATCCGGCTCGGCCCAGTACTCGATGACCAGGAAGTCGCCCACGTAGTGCCAGGGCGGCGCCGGGACGAGCGACGCCCGGCCCTCCGGCGAGAGCGGCAGCGAGTAGCCCCTAGTCACGAAGGAACTGCTCCACCAGGGACTCCGGGAACGACTTGTCGGCGATCTTGTAGGCGAGTGCGGTCATCCGGTAGGAGTCGGAGAGATAGAACCGCTCGTACAGCTCGCCGCGGCCGCCCAGGTCGCTGCCGATGTAGTCCCAGGCCAGCCGGAAGAGCCGGATCCGCCGCTCGGCGTCGGCACCGGCCGCCTGGTAGTAGGTCGCGATCGTGTCGGCAAGCGGCCCGCGCAGATCGGCCTCCGAGGGGGTGCACATGAAGCCGCCGCCGCCGATCAGCTGGAGCAGCTCGTTCACGTACGGGAGCCACTTCGGCATCTCTCCGCGCAGGGCCAGGAAGGGCCGGTCGTCGGGGTACCAGACACCGCCCTCGTCCAGACCGGAGCCAGCCTCGGCGGCGACGATCGCCGAGCGCGTCAGCTCGCACATGTTCCAGATCTGGCCCAGCTTCTCCTGGATGTGGTCGAAGCGGACGACCCCGGTCGTGTTGGCGATCAGGTGGCCCAGGCCGAGCGCGAACGAGAGCTTGACGTAGGCCCGCGTGAACGCCTGGTGCATGATGTGGCCGCGCCAGCCGGTGTCGGTGATCACCTCCGAGTAGCCCTCGGTGTCGCCGCACAGGAAGAGCCGCTCCTTCGGGATCTCCACGTCGTCGAAGATGACCACGGCGTCCTGCTCGTCGAAGCGGCTGGACAGCGGATGGTCGAGCCGGCTGCCCGGCTTGCTGTAGGAGTCGCGGCAGATGAAGCGAAGCCCCGGCGTCCCCATCGGGATGGCAAAGGCCAGCGCGTAGTTCCCGTCCTGCGGCCGGATGTCAGAGCCCGGGT
>DASUHT010000002.1:0-7643 GCA_036273335.1 Gaiellales bacterium
GACCAGTACGAGCAGACGGTGGCGACCCTGCTCAAGTCGGAGTACGCGCCGCTCAACATCAACCTGGACGTGTCGGCGCTGCAGTGGCCGACGCAGTGGTCGAAGGCCAAGTCGACGAACCCGGCCAGCCGCCAGGACATCTTGCTCTTCTACTGGTGGCCGGACTACCCGGATCCCTACTCGTGGTTCATCAACCTGTTCCACTCGGCGAACCCGCCCTTCTTCAACCTCGCCTACTACGACAACAAGACCGTCGACAACCAGATCGACCAGGTGGAGCCGCTCTCGGCCACCGACCGGCCGGCTGCCATCAAGCTCTACTCGCAGATCCAGACGACGCTGCTCAAGGACTCGCCGGCGCTCTTCCTGGGGACGCAGACGTATGAGCGCGTGATGCAGAAGTCGGTCAACGGCTTCGTCGATAACCCGGCCTACCCGAGCGTGGTCTTCGTGTACGGACTGCATCCCGGTCAGTGATCCGGTTCGCCGCCCACCGGCTGGCACTGGGAGTGCTCGTCGTGGTCGGCGTGGTGGTGCTCACGTTCCTGATCGCCCGGGTCATCCCGGGCGATCCGGCCGTGACCTATGCCGGGCCGCGGGCGTCCAAGGCCCAGCTGGCCCAGACGCGGCAGCAGCTGGGCCTGGACAAGTCGCTGCCGGTGCAGTTGGCGGACTACATGAAGGGGATCGCCACCGGCGACTGGGGCACCTCCTATCGCACCAAGCAGCCGGTGCTGTCGGATCTGAGGACAGTGCTGCCGGCCTCCATCGAGCTGGTCACGGCAGGGCTCTTCCTGGCCCTCCTGATCGGCCTGCCGCTGGGGCTGATCGCGGCCCGCTACCACGGTGGCGCGCCGGATATCCTCGTCCGCGTCTTCTCGGTGATCGGTGTCTCGATGCCGGTCTTCTGGCTCGCCCTGATCCTGCAGCTGGTGTTCGCCCAGCGCCTGGGTTGGTTGCCCGCGGCGGGTGAATACAACCCCAACCTGTACTACTCGAGCCCGCTCACCAGCTACGTCCAGATGCCGGTCGTGGACGCCCTGATCACCGGCAACATCCCGGTCCTGGAGAGCACCGTCTCGCACCTGATCCTGCCGGCGCTGGTGATCGCCGCCTACCCGGCCGGCCTGCTCGCCCGCATGGTGCGGGCGTCGGTACTGGACACGCTGGGCGAGAGCCACATCCGGATGACCCGGTCGCTCGGCTTCGGCGACCTGGCCATCTACGGCCGCTGGGCGCTTCGGCCGGCGATGAACCCGGTCGTCCAGGTGACGGCGCTCGTCTTCGCCTACTCGCTGGCCAACACGTTCCTGGTCGAGGCGGTATTCGACTGGCCGGGGCTGGGCAGCTACGCCGCCAACTCGCTGCAGTCGCTGGACACGCCGGCGATCGTCGGCGTGACGCTGATCGTGGCCATCGTCTACGTCATCCTGAACCTGATCGTGGACATCGTGCAGGCCGCCATCGACCCGCGGATTCGCCTGCGATGAGCGTCGCCGCGACCATCCGCCCGGGCCGGATGGCGGCGCTTCGCCGCAATCCCACCCTGGTCGCCGGCGGCATCGTGCTCGGCCTGATCGTGATCGTCGCCGTCTTCGCCCCCTGGCTCGCCCCCTATCCCGCCGACGCCGGCAACGCCACCCACCCCTTCCAGGTGCTGGCGCCGCCCTCCTCGGCCCATCCCTTCGGCACCGACCTGGTCGGCCGCGACCTCCTGAGCCGGGTCATGTTCGGCGCCCGCATCTCGCTTCGCCTGGTCATCGAGGTGCTCGTCATCGCCGGCCTCATCGGCATCCCGCTGGGCCTGGTCGCCGGCTACTTCGGCGGCCGCATCGACCAGGTGATCATGCGCATCACCGACGTCTTTCTGGCCTTCCCGGCGCTGTTGCTGTCGCTGGCCATCGCCTTCGTGCTGACGCCCAGCGTCCAGAACATGACGATCGCCATCGCCGTCACCTGGTGGCCCTGGTACACCCGGCTGGTGCGCGGCGAGGCGGCCTCGGTGACGACCCGGCCCTACATCGAGAGCTGCCGCGTGCTCGGCGTCGCGCCCTGGCGCGTGCTCCTGCGCCACGTCCTGCCCAACTCGATGACGCCGGTCCTGGTGCAGATGTCGCTGGACGCCGGCGGCATCCTGCTGACCGCCGCCTCGATCTCGTTCCTCGGCCTGGGCGCCCAGGATCCGACGCCGGAGTGGGGACTGATGGTGAGCCAGGGGGCGCAGTACTTCTCCACCCAGTGGTGGTTCGTCACGTTCGCCGGCGTCTCCATCCTGCTGACGGCGATGGCCTTCAACATGATCGGCGACGGCGTGCGCGAGCTGCTCGACCCGAAGCGGGTGATCAGCCGGTGAAGCTGGAGGTGCGCGACCTCAACGTCTGGTTCGGCGAGCGGCAGGTGGTGGCGGTCGACCGGCTCGACCTCGACCGCGGCGAGACGCTCGGCCTGGTCGGCGAGACCGGGTCCGGGAAGTCCCTCACCGCCTACTCGATCGCCGGGTTGGCGCCCGGCATGGGCGCCCGCGTCGAGGGCTCGGTGACGCTCGACGGGCGGGAACTGATCGGCCTCTCCGACCGCGAGCTGCGAGAGATCCGGGGCCGGCGGGTGGCGATGATCTTCCAGGCGCCGATCTCGTCCCTGAACCCGGTCTTCCGGGTCGGCGACATGTTCCAGCGGGCGCTTCGCCTGCACGGCGCCGGCAAGCAGGACGCCAGGCGGCTGGCGGCCGAGGCGATGAACGCGGTCGCGCTCTCGCCCGATCTCCTCCGCCGCTACCCGCACCAGCTGTCGGGCGGCCAGGCCCAGCGGGTCGCGATCGCCCTCGCGGTGGCGCTGCGGGCGGAGGTGCTGATCGCCGACGAGCCGACGAGCGCGCTCGACGTCACCGTCCAGGCCGAGATCCTGGAGCAGCTGCAGGCGCTGCGGGCCGAGGAGGGGATCGCCACGCTCTTCATCAGCCACGACCTGGCGGTCGTGTCGGGGCTGTGCAACCGTGTTGCGATCATGCGCGAGGGGCGGATCGTCGAGCAGGGGCCGGTCGGAACGACGCTGCGCGAGCCCCGCCATCCCTACACGAAGCAGCTGCTCGCCGCCGTGCCCCGGTTGAGCGCGGTGGGGAGCGCCGATGCTTGAGGTACGCGATCTGGTCGTCCGCTACGGGCCGGTGGTCGCCGTGGACGGGGTGTCGCTGACGGTGCCGGCAGGTCCGGCCGGCTTCGGCCTGGTCGGCGAGTCGGGCTCCGGCAAGACCACGATCGGCCGCGCCATCGTGCGCCTGGCCACGCCCGCGTCGGGCGCCGTCACGATGGACGGCGTCGACGCCTTCGCCGCTCGCGGCGGCGCGCTCAAGGCGTACCGAAAGAGCGTCCAGATCGTCTTCCAGGATCCCGACTCGACGCTCGATCCGCGTATGCGCATCGGGCCGGCGGTCGCCGAGGCGCTGCGCGCGCACCAGATCGTTGAGCGAACCGGCATCCAGGCGCGGGTGACCGAGCTGCTGGTGCAGGTCGGGCTGGAGGCCGAGCACGCGGAGCGCTATCCGCACCAGCTTTCGGGCGGCCAGCGACAGCGCGTGGCGATCGCCCGGGCGCTGGCCGTCGAGCCGCGGCTGATCGTCCTGGACGAGCCGACCAGCGCGCTCGACGTGACCGTGCAGGCGCGGGTGCTGGAGCTGATCGGGCGCCTCCGCGAGGCACGGTCGCTGGCCTATCTGCTGATCTCGCACAACCTGGCGGTGGTCGAGCAGCTGTGCGAGCGGGTGGCCGTCCTCTACCTCGGCCAGATCGTCGAGGAGGGGGAGACGGCGCTGGTGCTGACCCGGCCCGCGCACCCCTACACCCACGCGCTGCGGGCGGCCGTGCCGGAGCTCTCCGAGGAGCTGCCGCGGCCGGCCACCCGGCACGCCGATCCGCCCAACCCGGCAGCGCCGCCACAGGGCTGCCGATTCCACCCCCGCTGCCCGCTCGCGATCGACCGTTGCCGCACCGAGGAGCCGCAGCTGCGCGAGGTGGCAGGCCGGCTGGCCGCCTGCCACCGGGCCGAGGAGGCCGTGGCCGGCGGGTTCCGGGCGGCGGCCGTCGATGACATCTCCGCGCCCGCCCAGTCCTAGGAGCCGTCAGAGCCCGAATGCGGCCCGCATGCTCGGCGCCGTCGCGGCGCCGCCGAGGTACGTTCGAATCCCGAGCAGCTGCTCGGTCGTGCGAAGCAGCGAGTAGTGGGTGAAGAAGGTGCGCGACACCGTGTGCGGCACGACCGACGGCGCGATGACGACGGCGGCCGTGCGGCAGTCGGCGCTGCGGGTCACGAGGCAGTGCTCGCCCGGCTCGGTGACCGGGAACCCCTCGTCCCAGCTGATGAAGATGGCGGTGGTGCCGCTGCGGTAGGCCTGGCTGCCGAGGATCTGCGGCAGCAGTCCGGCCAGCCACTGGTTGCCGGCCGCGATCTGCTGCCCTCGGCCCAGCGGCTGATGGCAGATCGACGAGCGCTTCGTGTAGTGCATGCTGTGACACGCGTCGGGCAGGATGAACGAGAACCGCGGCAGCCGGTTGGCGGCCAGGTCGGGGCCGAGCTGGGCGAGCGGCACGTCATTGGCCTGGCAGTCGATCGACCGGAAGTGCACGGCAAAGTTGTGGTGGGACTCGTAGGGCTCGGAGTCGGTCGCGTCGCACGGCGACGGCATCGCCTCGGCGTACAGCCGCCAGCTGCCCGCCTGCTGCATGAGGCTGGGCGCGGTCAGTGGGCAGTTGCAGTTCTTGGTGATCCCGTGCTCGCTGCCGGAGACCGCGGCAACGTAGTTGGGCAGGCTGGGGTGCGTGAGCGCCCAGTAGCGGGTGGCCACGCCGCAGCGCTCGACCAGATGGCGAACCGCGGGTCCGGAGACCGCGTGTGCGTAGTCCTGGTTCTCGAACCAGATCCAGATCACGTGCTGCCACCGGGCGGGCGGCGCCTTCATCAGCCCGCACGGCCGCTGCCAGCTGGCGCCCGCAGCCGCCAGCACGGCCGGATCGGTGGTGGAGGGCGCTTTGGACGGCGACCCCTGGCTGCCCAGCAGGAGCACCACCAGCAGGACCACCCCCACCGCGATCACTCCCGCCGCCGCCCACAGACCTCGTGCCACCCGACCACCGTACCCGCGGCACGTTGGGAGTCCGTGGATCTGTTCGCCCAGTCAAATTGGCAACCCTTCCCTGGAAAATATTGATGTATCAACTGATATCCACCGTCATCCGATGGAGTACCTGCATGCGGCGAATGCCTAGGCAGCATCCGCCGCGGCGGTAAGAACGCTGGGGGACGGGTAGCTGCGCTGGCCCTGGCAGGAGGGCCAGCGCGCACCCCCTCCAGTGGCTCCCGCCGGGCGGCCTTCGTCGTCGCTACCGGTCGGGCAGCGGCTCGGCCATCGCATTCGCCGGCAGGTGCTCGCCGCCGAGCGCGCCGTCGGCGTAGTGCGCGGCGCCCGGCCACGGCGTCAGCGCCAGGAGCAGCCGGGCGTCGGCCAGGGCCCGCACCGAGTGTGCTTCGCCGGGCTCGAAGGTGATCGTGGTGCCGGCCGGACACTCGACCGCCGTGTCGGCCGCCTCGATCCGCACCGTCCCGCTCACCACGTGCAGGAGCGCGCGCTCCCGCACCTGATGGTCGCCCAGCGCCTGTCCGGCGGCGAGATCGATGACCACCGCCCGGCCCTCCGGCTCGCTGAAGAGCACCCGCGGCTGGCCGGCGTCCCGGGAAAGCGACGTGAGATCCCAGCGCCTCACACCGCAAAGCCTACCGCGTTCCCGCCCGGTCGAAGGCGCGGAATGCGTACGATGGGGCCGTGGTCGTGCACCTCCTCGACGGCACCTACGAGCTCTTCCGCCAGTTCCACGGGCGGCGCCGGTTCGCCCGCTCGAGCGACGGGCCGCTGGCCGCGGCGGCCGGCGTCATGCACTCGATCCTGCAGATGCTGGAGACCGGGACGACGCACGTCGGCGTCGCCACCGACCACGTCATCGAGTCGTTCCGAAACGACCTCTGGCCGGGCTACAAGACCGGCGCCGGCGTCGAGCGGGCGCTGATGGCGCAGTTCACCCCGCTGGAGGAAGGCCTGGCGGCGATGGGCGTCGCCGTCTGGCCGATGGTCGACCTGGAGGCCGACGACGCCCTGGCGGCCGCCGCCCGCGTCGCCGACGCCGACGATGAGGTCGAGCAGGTGCTGATCTGGACGCCGGACAAGGACCTGGCGCAGTGCGTCCGCGACGACCGGGTGGTGCAGGTCGACCGGCGCGCCCAGGCGGTGCGAAACGCCGCCGGCGTGCGCGAGAAGTTCGGGGTCGACCCGCTCCTCATCCCCGATTTCCTGGCCCTGGTCGGGGACAGCGCCGACGGCTACCCCGGCATCCCAGGGATCGGTCGGGTGTCGGCGGCGCGGGTCCTGAACGAGCACGGGCCGATCGAGGAGCTGCCGCCCTCGGTGCTCGGCGACGAGAAGCGCGAGCTGGCGCTCCTCTTCAAGGACCTGGCCACCCTGCGCAGCGACACCGACCTCTTCGCCGACGTCGACGACCTGCGCTGGCGGGGGCCGACCGACGCCCTGGCCGCCTGGGCCGACGAGGCCGGCGACGACCGCCTGACCGACCGCGCGCTGGCTGCCGCCGCGTAACAACCCGGCAACGATTCGCGCGCGTGAAATCTGGGGGCCTGGCCCCTAATTTCCACCCCGGCCGCCGGCGCGCGGGCCGCGCACCGCGTAACCATGCGGTGGCGGGTCCGGAATGTGCAACGAATCGGCCGCATGGAACAAGGGGGCCTGGCCCCTTTGTTCCGCGGCGGAGGGTGTGCGAACATACGTTCGTGTCCGCCCGGGCGACGATCCTGCACGCCGATCTCGATGCGTTCTACGCGTCGGTCGAGCAGCGCGACGATCCCGGCCTCCGCGGCCGGCCGGTGATCGTCGGTGGCGGGGTCGTGCTCGCGGCAAGCTACGAGGCCCGGGCGTACGGCATCCGCACCGCCATGGGCGGCCGGCAAGCACGAGCGCTCTGCCCGCAGGCGATCGTGGTGCCGCCACGGATGGCCGCCTACTCCGAGGCCAGCCGGGCCGTCTACGCCGTCTTCGAGGAGACGACGCCGCTGGTGGAGGGCCTCTCGATCGACGAGGCGTTCCTGGACGTGCGCGGAATGGAGCGGATCGCCGGCACGCCAGTCGAGATCGCGCTTCGCCTGCGCCGGGCCGTCCGCCGCCAGCTCGGCCTTCCGATCACCGTCGGCGTCGCCCGCACCAAGTTCCTGGCCAAGGTGGCGACCGGCGTCGCCAAGCCGGACGGCCTGCTGATCGTCTCGCCGGAGCGCGAGTTCGCGTTCCTGCACCCGCTTCCGATCGAGCGCCTGTGGGGCGTCGGGCCGGCCACCTCGCGCAGGCTGCGGGCGCACGGGATCGCGACCGTCGGCGAGGTCGCGCGGCTGGACGCGGACACCCTGGTCTCCATGGTCGGCCGCGCCGCCGGCCGCAAACTGCACGCGCTCGCCCACAACCGCGACCCGCGCCGGGTGCAGCCGCGCCGCCGCCGCCGCTCGGTGGGGGCGCAGCGCGCGTTCGGCCGCCGGCCGTGGTCGGCGGAGTTCCTCGACGCCGCCCTGGTCGGCCTCGTCGACCGGGTCAGCCGGCG
>DASUHT010000003.1:0-4498 GCA_036273335.1 Gaiellales bacterium
CCGTCAGCGCGGCCAGGAGCTCCCGCGAGCGCGGGCCCTGGACCTGCAGGTGCGGCATCTCCAGCGTCCGCTCCTCGATCTCCAGGTCCATGTCCGCGCAGACACGTCGGAAGTGGTCGGCATCGGACTCCAGCGCCGTCACCACCAGGACATCGCCGTCCTCGCCGTTGCGGTAGACGACGCCGTCGCCCAGCATCCGCCCGTGCTCGTCGCAGAACGGGCCGTAACGGCACTGGCCGACGGCCCGCGCGGCCATGTCCGAGGTGAAGCAGCGGTCGGCTGCCGCCAGTGCGTCCGGCCCCCTGAACAGCCACTTGCGAAGCGGGGACTCGTCCCAGATCCCGACCGACTCGCGCACCGCGTGATGCTCGGCGACGGCGTCGCCGAAGTCCGAGATCCAGTCCCAGCCCTCCCACTCGGCGAAGGTCGCGGCCAGCCGCCGCTGGACCGAGTCGAAGGCGGTGCGCAGGAGCCCGTCCGGATAGACGCCGGAAGGTGCCGGCTCGTCGACCTGGAGCGCCGCGGCGGCGGCGAGGTCAAAAGGGGGAGGCGGCGGTGCGCCGTCCAGGATCGGCATCGGCACCTCGACCGGCATGATCGTGGTCGTGGCCGAGCGCCGGGTCAGCTCCTGATGGCCGGGCGGAAGCACCGAGGTGACGCCCAGGAGGGCGCGGGCGGCGGCCGGGTTGGCCAGCGTCCGGTAGCTCTCCACCGGCTGCTTCTCCTCCCGGTCGAGGTTTCGGCGCAGGCGGCGCAGACGCGCCTGCAGCCCGGCGTCGATGCCCGGCGTTGAGAAGATCGCCTGCTCCACGTAGCTCTCGACGACGCGGTTTCCGACCAGGTGCAGGTCGGCGTTCCGGGCGCGGCCGGTGAGCGGCGAGTAGGTGACGATGCAGCGCACCGACTCGAGGAACGTGTTCCAGGTCGAGAGGATCACCTCGCCGCGGCAGCGGGCGCCCGTCTCGGGCACCGCCAGCAGGGTGATCGCCCGGTCGGTCACCGCCTCGATCAGCGCCTCCGCTGTCGGCTGGAGCAGCGTCACGAACTTGTGCAGCGGCCACACGTCGAGCTGGTTGAAGTCGCCCGGCTCGCAGCCGACGCCGAACAGGAAGTTGTCGGCGTAGCGGAAGAAGTTGCCGGTGCCCCGGGTGGCTCGCAGGTGGTCGTAGAAGAGGGTGGTGGTGGCGCAGATCAGGTTGGAGCAGCCGCAGGCGTCCATGGGATTCGCCAGCACCACCCCGAGCCGATCGTCCGGACGCCAGCCGCCGGGCCACAGCGAGTCCAGGCCGGACGAGGCGGCCTCACCCCGCTCGACCGCGAAGTCATCGGATGAAAGCGCGTACGAGGAGTGCATGTGGCCAGTGTACGCCGCGCCTGTATCCGGTTCCTGCCGGTGGCGCACCCGGATCTGCCGGATGCGCCACCGGTTGGAGTCCTATGGCTGCAGGTGGAACACGAAGTCGAAGTTGCCGTCCTGGCGCAGGTGCAGCGTCATCTGTCCACGTGCGTTCCGGAAGGCGCCGGTGCCGCCGGTGATCGCCAGCTCGGTGGTCGCCCTGGCGTCCAGGAACGGGCCCTCGACGGTGATCTGGCCGCGGTGCAGGAAGGTCGTCCACATGCACTCCCAGCGCCCCTGCACGGCGCTGGCGCGGACGCAGTTGCCCTGATCGCTCCCCACCCGGTGCGCGTTGGCGCCGTTGAAGATGGGGTTGGCGAATGGCAGCTGGTCGCCGGGCGAATCGCCCGTGGCGCCGATGTCGATCACCTGGTCGGTGACCGGGTGCTCGACGACATGGATGGTGCGCGAGTGGGTGAGCCCACCGCCGGATCCTCCGGCGAACGCCACCGCGGCCGCCGTCAGTCCCGATGCCAGTACCGCGGCAAGCGCGGTCGCAACGAGTGTCCTTCGCATCAGTCCCCCCCTTTGTCGAGATGTGCCGGTCGAGTCTACGCTCTGGCCGGGCAGGACAGCCGCGTCAGCCGGCGGCGCCGTCCGCCAGCCGATGCAGGAGCTCCGCCAGGGAGGCGAGCTCGCGCTCGCTGCAGTGCGAGCACATGAGCGTGCGGATCTCGGCGATATGGCTGCGCGAGGCGGCCCGCAGCTTCTCCGCGCCGGCGTCGGTCAGCACGGCGTAGGTGACCCGGGCGTCGCTGGAGCAGCTGTCCTTGCAGACCAGGCCCGCCCGTTCCAGGCGGTCAAGCAGCCGGGTGATCCCGGATGGGGTCAACAGCACCTGCTCGACCAGTTCGATCCGCTTCAGCCGCCGGTCGGGGGCGCGGGCCAGCCGCAGCAGCACCTCGAACTCGTTCAGCGTCAGCCCGTGCTCACGCTGCAGCAGGGCGCTGAAGCAGCGCGTGGTGGCCGAGTGCGCGCGCACCAGCCCGACGAACGCCTGCACGGCCGGCGCCGAAAAATCCTGCTCGATCAATATTTGACGGGGCAACTTTCTCTGCTATTATTGATTGCGCAAGCAAGTACTACTGGAGGAGGACACCATGAGCGTAGTCGAACAGCAGACAGTGATTCCGGCCGGCGTATATGCCGCCGATCCCACGCATTCCTCGGTCGAGTTCTCGATCCGCCACATGGGCCTGGCCACCGTCCGTGGGCGTGCTACCGACTTCTCGGCGACCCTCGACGCCAGCGGCGAGAGGCCCGTGCTGGAGGGAACCATCGAGACGGCCGGCATCACCACCCACGACGAGCAGCGCGACGGCCATCTCGGCTCGCCCGACTTCTTCGACGCCGAGCGCCATCCCCGCATGAGCTTCCGCTCCACCGCCCTCGACCTCGACGGCGACCGCGGGACGCTGACCGGCGAGCTCACCATCAAGGGCAACAGCAAGCCCGTCCAGCTGGCCGTCGTCGTCACCGGCTCCGGCGAGGACCCGTGGGGTAACCAGCGGGTCGGCATCGACCTGGACGGCGTCATCGACCGGCGCGAGTTCGGCATCGACTGGAACGCCCCGCTTCCCGGCGGCGGCCTCCTGCTCGACGACGACGTGCGCCTGACCGCGAGCTTCTCGCTGGTCAAGCAGGGCTGATCGCGGTGCGCATCCTGGCCATCTCGGGCAGCCTCCGCGAGGGCTCCCATAACACCGCGCTCCTGCGCGCGGCGGCCGGCCTGGTGCCGGATGACGTCAGCCTGGAGCTGTTCGAAGGGCTGGCGACGCTGCCGCCGTACAACGGCGACCACGACCACGACCAGCCGCCGCCCGCGGTCGCCGCGCTGCGCGAGGCAATCGCCGCCGCGGACGCGATCCTGGTGGCGACGCCGGAGTACAACGGCTCGGTCCCGGGCGTGCTGAAGAACGCCGTCGACTGGGCCTCCCGGCCGCACCGTGAGTCCGCCCTCTGGGGCAAGACCGCGGCCGTTGTCGGCGCCTCGACCGGCGCCTACGGCGCGCTCTGGGCGCAGGCCGACCTGCGCAAGGCGCTTGGTACCGCCGGCGCCCGGGTGCTCGACCGCGACCTGCCGGTGGGTCGCGCGGCGGATGCCTTCGACATCGCCGGCAACCTGACCGACCAGGCCCTCGCCGACCGCCTGTCGGCACACCTCGGCGCGCTGCTCGAGCTGGCCCAGCCGGCCGAGATCGCCGCCTGAGACCTCCCCCGCCCTCCGCCCGCCGCGCCCCCAGCGGCGGGCGGGGGCATCCTCGCCGGTAGCCTTCTCCGGATGGAGCTCGAGCAGGCAGTGCGCACACGCCGCACCCACAAGGCGTACCGCGACGAGCCGGTCGACCGGCGGACGCTGGACGAGCTCTTCGAGCTGGCCCGCTACGCGCCCAACCACCATCTCACCAACCCCTGGCGGTTCCGCGTGCTCGGTCCGGCCACGCTGGCCAATCTGAAGGAGCTGGCGGAAGAGCAGAAGCCGGGCTCGGGTCGCAAGCTCGACCGGGCGCCGACGCTGGTCGTCGTCAGCGCCCGCCAGACCGGCGACCCGGCCCAGGATCGCGAAGACCTGCTGGCCGGTGCCGTGGCCGCGTACATCGTGCTGCTGGCCGCCCACGGTCGCGGGCTGGCCGGCTACTGGCGGACGCTCTCGCTGCTCGACGAGCCGGCCGGCCGCAACGCAGTGGGCCTGGACGACGGCGAGGCGGCGATCGGGCTGCTCCACCTGGGCCGGGCGGTGCATGAGCAGGAGCTGCCGCCGCGCGCGCCCGTGGCCGAGATCGCGACGTACCTGGACTGACGGCTTCCCCCTTCCGGGGGACTACCAGCTGGCCGGACGGCGATGGACACTGGCAGCATCGACGATCGGAGTTCCTGATGAGCGCGCTGGAGACGCCAGTCCCCCCGACACCCACCCCCGACGAGGTCGCGCACGCCCTCGTGGCCGAGTCCGCCCTGGACATGCTGGACGAGGCGGGGAGCGGCATCGAGGTGTGGACAATTGCCTGCGACGGCGACGCCGTCGAGGGCAGCGCGCCGCGGCTGCAGGTGCACGACGGCATGACACTCACCGCCGAGCTGATGCTGGACGGCCTCCCGTAT
>DASUHT010000004.1:0-25107 GCA_036273335.1 Gaiellales bacterium
CGAGATCGCGACCACCAACAGCCTCGACCTCTTCCTGCGCCAGGCCGGCCGCTACCCGCTGCTGACCAAGGACGAAGAGGTCATGCTGGCCAAGCGCATCGAGGCCGGCGATCCCGCCGCGAAGCGGCGCATGATCGAGTCCAACCTGCGGCTGGTCGTGTCCATCGCCAAGCAGTACCGCGGCCAGGGCGTGCCCTTCCTCGACCTGATCCAGGAGGGCGTGCTGGGCCTGAACCGCGCGGTCGAGAAGTTCGACTGGCGCCGTGACCTCAAGTTCTCCACCTACGCGACCTGGTGGATCCGCCAGGCCGTGCAGCGGTCGATCGCCAACAGCGGCCGGACGATCCGCCTGCCCGTTCATGTCTCCGACCGGCTGCGCGCGATCGAGCGCGCCCGCCGTTCGCTGGAGGCCAGCCTGGGCCGCGAGCCCACCGACGACGAGATCGCCAAGGCGGCAGAGCTGACCTCGGACGCCGTTGCCGAGACGCTCGGCCTCGCCCGAAAGACCGTGTCGCTGCACGAGCCGGTCGGCGAGGACGGCGACTCCGAGCTGGGCGACATGATCGCCGACCCGGATGCCGGCAATCCCGAGGAGCTGGCCGAGACGCACCTGCGCCACGAGCGGCTGCGGGAGGGACTGGCCCGCCTGGGCGAGCGCAAGCGCCTGATCCTGGAGCTGCGCTTTGGCCTCGACGGCCAGGACCCGCGCAACCTCGAGGAGATCGGCCGGATCGTCGGCCTGACCCGCGAGCGCGTCCGCCAACTGGAGGCGGAGGCACTGCGCGAGCTGGCGGCCTCGGCCGACATGCAGCCGCTCCGCGCCGCCTGACCGGTCACCAAACCGTCACGGGTCCGTCGTATGAAACAAGGGGGCCTGGCCCCTAAGTTCCGCGCGCGGAAACCCACACGACCGGCAAACCGCATGATCCGGCGATTCGCCTGTCGCACGCGTCACGACCGCGTTACCGAAGACGCACCTGGGACAAGGGGGCCTGGCCCCATTGTCCCGCGGCGGGCGTCAGAGGGCGTGCGGGACGTCGTGCTTCCAGGCCACCGACTCGACCCGGGCGCGCACCCGGCGAACGACCTCGAGGTCGACGCCGGTTCGCTCCGCGGCGGCTGCCTCGTCGAGGCCGTGGTCGTACATCGCCGCCAGCGCCAGGTCAGCGTCGCGGTACGTGAACCCGAGCTCCTGCTCATCGGTCTGGCCGCCCCACAACCCGGCAGTCGGGTGCTTGGTGATCACCGCCTCCGGCTGGCCGAGCACTCGTGCCGCCAGCCGGACCTCCGTCTTGTACAGATCGCTGATCGGCTCGATGTCGGAGGCCGCATCTCCGAAGCGCGTGAAGTAGCCGAGCAGGTTCTCGCTCCTGTTCTCGGTGCCGAGGACGAGCGCGTGCAGCTCCTGGGCGAGGTCGTAGACGACCAGCATCCTGCTGCGGGCGCTCGCGTTGCCGAAGCGGATATCGGACCCGGCGACGGTCGGCCGCGCCGACGAGAGGCCGTCCAGGAGCGGCTCGATGGATACCGTCAGCAGGTTCTCGTCGGGGAGGCCGGCTGCGACGGCGGACGCCGCTGCGTCGTCGAGGTGCACCTGCTCGGTGTGTCGCGACGGCATCCGGACGGCGACCACGTGCTCGCCCCCGAGCGCGCGGGCGGCGAGGGCCATCGCAACCGCCGAGTCGATGCCACCCGAAAGCCCGACCACCAGCCGGCCGCGGCCCGCATGCCCCAGGACGTCCCGCAGCTTCCGGCACTTCTCGTCGAGCAGCGGCTCGATCTCGCCCTCGTCGCGGAGCAGATTCACGCGCTGCACCCTACCCGCGTCGAAGGCGTCACACGAGCTCCCCGACCAGCGCCGCCAGCTGCTCCGAGTGACGCGGCCGCCGGGTCACCGGGTCGACCGCGCGGCGCACCTCGGCCGGCAGCTCCGCCCGCTCCCGCTCCGCCCGCCGGCGGATCTCCTGGAGCGCCGGCAGCTCGGCCACCGGCGCGCCCGCGCGCAGCACCGGCTCCAGCAGCGCCCGGCCGGCCAGTTGCTCGCCGGCCAGCCCGATCACATCGCCATCGCAGTCCCGGAACACCTGATGGCGGCCAGGCAGCGTTGCCTTCCCCGGCGACGTCTTCATGACCGGCCGCCCCGCCGACTCGACCAGCTTGTAGACGCCTCCCAGGGCCGGCACGTCCCAGCCCGTGGTGAGTCGGGTGCCGACGCCGAACCCGTCGATCGGCGCCTCCCCGGCGACCAGCCTGGCGATCTCGTACTCGTCCAGGTCGCCGGAGCAGAAGATCCCCGTCGACCGCAGGCCGCCCTCGTCCAGCACCGCCCGTACCGCGCGCGCCAGCTCGCCGGCATTGCCGGAGTCGATGCGCACCATCTGCGGCACGATCCCCTCTGCCCGGCTGGCCTCGACGGCAGCGGCCGCGCCGGCCACGGCGTCGTAGGTGTCGATGAGCAGGGTGCTCTCGCCCGGCCGGTCGCGCAGGAAGCGGCGAAACGCGGTCACCTCGTCGGTAAACGCCATGACGTAGCTGTGGGCCATGGTGCCCAGCGTCGGGATCCCCCAGAGATAGCCGGCGGCAACGGTGGCCGTGCCGATGCAGCCGCCGAGATAGGCGCTACGGGCGGCGAGCAGCCCCGCGTCGGAACCATGCGCCCGCCGGTAACCGAAGTCGACCACGGGCCGGCCGGCCGCCGCGTCAACCATGCGCGCCGCCTTGGTGGCGATCAGCGTCTGGAAGTTCACCTGGTTGAGCAGGTGGCTCTCGACCAGCTGGCAGGCGAGGCGACTCCCCTCGACGCGGACGAGCGGCTCGCCGGCGAACACGATGCTCCCCTCCGCCACCGCGTCCACGTCGCCGTCGAAGCGAAGCTCCGCCAGCGCCGTCAAGGCGGCCGGACCGCAGATCCTCTCCTCCTCCAGGTACGCCAGCGAGCCGGCTCCGAACCGCAGCGACCGCAGGTACGACGCGACCGACTCCAGCCCGGCGACGAGGAGGTAGCCGAAGGGCGCCGGCAGGTCGCGGACGAAGAGCTCGAAGGCCACGCGGTCGCCGGCGATCCCGGCGGCGATGTACGAGTCGGCCATCGCCAGCTCGTACCGGTCGGTGAGCAGCTCTGGCGGTGCAAGCGTCATGTCGCCCTCCGGTAGCGCGCGCTCTGGGCAAGGATCAGCGGGCGCTCGTCGGCGAACCGGTAGAGCGTCGCCGGCCGGCCGCCGGTCGGACGCTCGCCGTCCTCGGCGAGCACCCCCCAGCCGAGCGCGACGCGGCGGAAGTTGTTCGGCTCGAAGGCGCGGCCGATCCCCGCCTCGTAGACCCGCCGCAGCTCGCTCATCGTGAACGTCTGCGGCAGCAGGCTCCAGGCGACGTTCTGGTACTCCAGCTTGTAGGCCAGACGGGTGCGCGCGTAGCCGAGGATCTGGTCGTGGTCGAAGGCCAGTACCTGCTCGCCGTTTGCGATCCGTTGAAGCAGCGGCTCGAGCGGGCTCCAGACAGCCTCGCGGGCGTCCGACCCGGCCCGCAGCCGCACACGCCGCGCGTCCACGAGCGCCAGGTAGCAGCATGAGATCACCCGCCCTCGCGGATCGCGGTCGACATTCGAGAAGGTCGCCAGCTGCTCGATGAAGGAATCGGTGATGCCGGTCTCCTCGGCCAGCTCGCGGACCGCAGCCTCCTCCAGCGTCTCGTCCGGCTCCAGCAGACCGCCGGGGAGCGCCCAGTAGCTCTCGAACGGCTCGTAGCGGCGGCGGACGAGGAGCACGTTCATGGCGCCGTCGACGAACGCAAACGCCGCGACGTCGGCGGCCACACTGGGGGCGCGTGAACGGTCGGACACTTATAGACCTCGTGACTACTTTATCAGGTGACGGGCAGCCCGCGCAGGGCCCGGCCGGCGATCACTTGTTCACGATGATGATGAGCACCAGCAGCCCGGCCAGGGCCAGGAAGCTGACCAGTGCCCACCAGCGCGACGTCGATCCGTTCGTCATCGATTCTCCCGCTCGCGTTCCGGCGCGGAGTGTACCGGCAACGGGAGCGGGCACAGGCAGGGGTGGCCGAGGTGCCTTCGCGGCCCGTGCCGATGCCCGCCCGGCCGGGCGCCGGGAGCACGCCGGTGCGCCGGCGCGACCGCGTGGACAAGCGCCCGGGCGAGGCCGCCGACCGGCGTCTGGAAGCGCACCAGGAGGCAGCCGGTGATCAGGATGGCGAGGCTGAGGGCGAGATACTCGACCGTTGCCTGTCCCCGCTGCATCGATCAACCGTAGGCGCCGTCGCGTCACGGATGGCAGGCGCGGCGTCACGAAACAATGGAAAACCTGCATGCGGCGGACTCGTCGGCGGTTTAGGATCGAACGTGCCAACCCCGGGAGGGATGAGAGTGCGCCGAATTCAGATTGCGTCGACCCTGTGCATCGCCGCCACGCTGGCGATCTGCGCTGCATGCGGCAGCTCGTCCTCGAGCTCCTCGTCGGCCACGGAGGCCAGCACCCCGACCTCCACTCCCGCCACGACCACGGCCACGACCAGCTCCGGTGGCGGCGGAGGCGGCGTCAGCAATACCGCCTTCTGCGGGGACGCAAAGGCAACCGCCAAGAACCTCCAGAAGGTCGAGTCGCAGATCGCCGCGGCGGGCACTCCGCAGGGGTTCAAGACGCTGCTGCAGGATGACCAGAGCGCCTACTCCAAGCTGGTCGCCGTGGCGCCGTCCGACATCCAGGCCGATGCCCAGACGCTGCAGGCGAGTTTTAACAAGATCATCGCGTTCTTCGCCAAGTACCACTACGACATCCGGCAGGCCGTCCCCCACATCCAGGAGCTGAACGGCCTGATCAACTCGCCAAAGTTGAAGGCCGCCGAGAACCGGATCAAGGCCTGGGGCGACGCCAACTGCTAGATCCACCGTAGTACGTCCGGCGTGTGTCCTAAGGTCCGCCTCCGCACTGCTGTTTGACCAAAGGAGGCAAGGTGCGAAGGTTCATATCCATCCTGCTGGTGGGGTTCGCCTGTCTGGCGGTGGGCGCCGGCACGGCGTCCGCACATACCAACCCGGTGCTGTACAGCAGCCTGCCCAAAGCCGGGACGGTCAGTATCCCGTCCGTGGGCGTCGAGGCGTACAGCTTCAACCAGATCGGGAACGAGGTCATCCTCACCCGTCGCGCGACGACCCACCACGTCTCGGTGACGATGGTCGACTGGGCGTGCCAGCACGGCGCCTGGAACACGGGTGACTGCGTCACCACGCCGGGCACCACCTACCCGACGACAATCACGCTCCACCTGTACAGGGCAAGCACCACCAACCCGAGCACCGGCGAGGTGACGCCGGGCTCGCCGATCACCCACATCACGAGGACGTTCAACATCAAGTTCCGGCCATCGAGTGACCCGGCGGATTGCAGCGGAAACACCGAGGAGTTCCTCGGCTCCGATGGCATATGTCATCACGGTCTCGACCAGACGGTCGTGTTCCCGATCAGCCGCACGCTCCCGCTCGACGTCGTGTGGGGCGTCAGCTACTCCAGCGACAACAGCGGCCCCAACCCGATCGGCGGGTCGAATGCTCCCCAGGACTCGCTGAACGTCGGCCTGGCACCGGCGGTGCGGGTCGGGCTCGACCGCTACCAGGACTCGATCTTCTGGGACACGCGTGTGCAGGCGTTCAGCTGCGCGGATCCGACCAACGGCAACGGCGGCCCGTTCGTGACAGGCGTCTTCAACAAGGACGGCGCCTGCGACGGCACGCCGAACTCGTGGGCCGGGTACGTACCTGCCGCGCAGTTCACGACCAGCTAGGCGAGCGAGGGGGGTGCCCCGGAACTCCGGGCCACCCCCCTCAGAACCCGGTCACGGAGCCGGCGACTGAGAGCGCGACCGCCGCGCCCAGCGGCAGCAGCGCCGCCGGCACAAGGATGAGGACGACCACCAGGAGGAGCCGCGGCCCGGCTGCAGCCGCCCGCTCCTGGACGACGCGGGCGCGATCTGCCCGTGCCCGGCGCGCCTGCGCCCGGAGCTGGTCGGCCAGCGGCGCGCCCAGCCGGTCGGCCAGCGAGACGGCAAGGGCGAGGCCGCCCAGCGTGGGAGACGCCGTCCGCTCGGCCATCGCCCGCAGCTCGTCCCGCCGCCGGCCGCCCAGGTCGATGTTTGCGAACGCGATGTCGAACTCGTCTGCCAGTGCGCCCTGGGCAGCTGCCCGGCAGCCGCGTAGAGCGGCATCGATCGGCACGCCGCAGGCGACCGCCGCCGCCAGCAGATCGAGGAGCGCCGGCGCGTCCCGCTCGACGGCGTCGCGGAACCGGCGGCGCTCGCCTCGCACGCGCAGATCGGTGTAGCCGACGCCGAACCCGACGATCGCGAAACCCGCGAACCATCCGATGACACCGCCGGTCATGAGCGCCACGGCCACTCCGGCCGTCCCGAACGCCGCGACGGCGCCGGCTCGAAGCGCCGGCAGCTCCTCGGCCGCTCCCCGCGGCCACGGCGGCGACGTGAAGAGGCGCGGCGCCATCCTGACGAGCGGACGTCCGACGAGCATCAGGACCGGGCCGCGGTGGGTCGTCGGACGCCCGTTCAGACGGTGATCGGCGACGGCTGCCCGAACCGCTGCCGCCGCCGCCAGGCCAACGGCCGCAAAGAGCGCCAGGCCGGTCATTCTCGCACGATCGCCAGGCGCTGGATGAGCACGAGTCCGGCCGCGGTCAACGCCGCCGAGAGGCCGAGCGCACACCAGCCGATGACACTGCCGGCGAGCGTGACCAGCGCCGGGCGATCGAGCAGCCAGAGCGCCGCCAGGCCGCCGGCCGGCATCAGCGAGACGAGGCGGCCCGTCGCCCGCGCCTGGGCGGTTGCAACACGGGCCGTGCGGACAAGCGCCGCCCGCTCGTGCATGGCGTCCGCCATCTGCTCGAGGAGCACGGGTAGCTCACCGCCGAAGCGGGCCTGGACGGCAACGGCGGCGGCCAGGAGGCGCAGGTCGCGGGTGTCGCCCAGCCCGGCGAGGGCGTCGACGGGTCCGGCGCCGAACGCCAGCGAGCGTCCGGCGTCAGCGACCGCGTCACGCATCGGCTCGGGGAGGTCGCCAGGTGCCTCGGCCAGCGCCTGACGCAGCGAGCGGCCGGCGCGCAGGTGCGCCGCCAGCACCTGGGCGAGCGTCGGCGTCTGCTCGGCGAGGAGTCGCGCCCGGCGCCGCCGTCGGCGCTGCTCGAGGACGCGGCGGGCGCTCAGGGCCGGGCGCACCGCGCTCCGACCAGCCTCTCCAGCAGGTCGTCGTCCAGGTCGGCCAGGCAGCCGAGCCGGCGGTCCAGGCCCTGGGCCTGCGCCACCCGACGGCGGCCGTCGATTGCCCGGGTGACGTGCACGACGAGGTCCACCGCCAGCGCCACGTTCTCGCGCACGATGGCGTGCGGAAGATCGAGGCCGGCCATCAGCACCATCGTCTCGATCCTGCGCAGAGCCTCGGAGGGCGACCCGGCGTGGACGGTCGTTAGTGACCCATCGTGGCCGGTGTTCATCGCCTGCAGCATGTCCAGCGCCTCGGGGCCCCGCACCTCGCCGACGACGATCCGGTCCGGCCGCATGCGGAGCGCGTTTCGGACGAGCGCCCGCACGTTCACCTCGCCACGCCCCTCGAGGCTGGCCGGCCGCGCCTCCAGGCGCGCCACGTGCGGCTGGTCAAGACGGAGCTCGGCGGCATCCTCCACCGTCACGATCCGCTCGCCCGGGTCGGCGAAGGCGGCCAGCGCATTCAGAAGAGTCGTCTTGCCGGTGCCGGTGCCGCCGCTGACCACGATGTTCAGGCGCCCCTGCACCGCACTCCGAAGCCGCCCGGCGAGCAGCTCGTCGAGGCTGCCCGAGGCCACCAGCGCGGGCACGCTCAGCCGCTCGCGGCTGAACTTGCGAATCGACAGGAGCGGCCCGTCGACGGCAAGCGGCGGCAGCACCGCGTTCACGCGACTGCCGTCGGGCAGGCGGGCGTCGGCCATCGGACTCGCCTCGTCGACACGGCGTCCAGCAGACCCAACGATCCGATCGATGACGTCGCGCAGGTGCTGCTCGTCGCGGAAGCGCACCGACTCGGTGGTCAGCCGCCCGTCTCGTTCGGCGTATACCGCGGCCGGGCCGTTGGCGATCACCTCGGTCACCGCGGGATCGGCGAGCAACGCGTCCAGCGGCCCCAGGCCGACCGTGTCGTCGACGACCGCCGCGACCACCAGCTCGAGCTCGCCCGGCCCCAGCGCAACCCGGTCGTGGCGAAGGAGTTCGCGCACCCGCCGCTCGATCAGGCCCCGCAGCTCGGCCGGGCCGCCGGGAGCGGTACCGGCAAGCTCACGCCGGACGCGCACCCGGTACTCGTCGACGAGCGAGGAGAGGTCGCCGACGATCACAGGAACAGCTCCCGGGCAAGTGGTTTGAGCGCGCTCATCGGTGTCCCGGCGGGCCAGCGATCGAGGTCGACGAGCCCGCTCTCGTACTCGCGCATCCGCCGTGGGCGGTCGTCCACGATGGCGGCCACCGGACAGCCTGCGGCTCGCTCGACGCCTCGGGCGGACAGGTCGGCCGAGCGCCGCCGCCGATTCACCACGAGACGCACGGCGTCTCCGCCGACGCCCCACGCGGAAGCCGCGGTGAGCAGCCCGCGGGCGGCCGAGCACGATCGCAGATCCGGCGTGCAGACGACCACCAGGTGGGTCGACGCCACCGTGAGCTCGCGGGCTGTCTCGCAGCCGATCGTGCCCAGATCGGCAACGCTGACGCCGCTGCGCCCCCGGATCTCGCGGGCGAGCGACGTCCCCAGGCCCGGCGGGAGCAGGTCCGCCACGTCCCTCTGCGGCGGCCCGGGGAGCAGCCCGATCCCTCCCGGCAGCCGCTGGACGATCGCGTCGAGCGCCGGCCCGAGGGCGGCGCCAACGCGTGCCAGGTCGACGATGGTGCCTCCCGAGGTGTCCGGCGCCGGAAGCGGGCTCCAGCCGCCTCCGAGGTCGATCAACACACCTCCCGCGACACGCGCCAGCGTCAGGGCAACGGAGGTCGCGCCGGCTCCCCCGCTCGCCGCCGCCACGCTGACGAGCGGCGTCGGCGCCGGTGCCACGTGCCCGGCAGCGGAGCCGGCAGCTTCACGGATCGCCTCCACCAGCTGTGCCGGGACCGGAGGCAGGTCGACCACCGCGCGAGCTCCGGCCGCCAGCGCCGCCCGATAGGTGTCGATGCCGGCGTCGCGCGCCAGGAACACGATCCCTGCGCCGGGACAGGCCGCCGCGAGATCGCCGGCGCCGTTCAGGCGGTCGAGGTCGTCGGCGACGATCAGCACATCGCATCCGGGCGGGTCTGCCAGCAATCGGGCGGCCGCCATCGACGCCATCAGCTCGGCGCCGGACATCCGCCCGACCAGCTCGGTGATGGTGGCCGCCAGCGCTCGGTCGGCGGTGACCAACACGCAGCGAGCGGGCAGCCGGTCAGTCACGGCACCGCCCCTACGTCAACCACCAGCCGCAGCTGCCCCGCCCCCTCAGCCTGGATCGCCGTCGCGACTTCCGCCTCGGGAAGCCGAAGCGTCGCCGCCGACTGCCCGTCGAGGCGCGAGGCGGCGACCACCTCCACTCCGCGAAGCACCCTCCGGGTGCGCGGCGGCCGTCCCGGCGTCGTCAGGTAAAGATCGGCGTGCGCCCCCGCGATCGCGCCTGACGGCACGCCGGCGAGGTCGTCGAGTCTGATCGCCACATCACGCGCCCGGGGCACCGGCCCCGGCGCGAGCAGCTCTGCATCCATGACCGGGGACCCTGCCGGCAGGTCGACCGCGGCCAGACGGCCGGCCACCGCCGCGATCTCGGTCAGCCGATGCCCATCGACGGCTTGCGAGGGCATCCTGCGGGTGCCCAGGTCGCCACGGGTCAGTCGGTGCCCGGCGGCGACCGGACGCACCGTCACGACGACCTGGGTGCGGGTCGTGAACAGCGGCGGGGAGGCCGACCCGCCGGTCCGATGAATCGCCACGATGGCGAGGACCACGGCGAGCGCCAGCCAGCCGACGGCGCGGCGGCGATGGCGAGTCACGGGCCGCCCCCCAGGCAGCGCCGACAGGACGTCCCGAGCACCGGCACCCGGCACCAGCCGCAGCGCGGGGCGACGGCAATCTGCTCGCGCAGGGACGCCAGCGTGCCCGATGCGAGCACCGGCACGATCGCCACCTCAACCGCCCACCGGACGCCGAGCTCGCCGGCCGCGCCGCCGTCGATCCGGCCGACCCTGGCACCGGCAGCGGCCAGGTCACGAAGCAACGCGACAGGAGCCCTGGCGCCGGACACCGCGGCCAGGCCGAGTCCGCCACGGCCACCGGCGAGCGCGATCTCGCGGGACGCATCGCGCGGGTTGCCGGTTCCGCCCGGATGGCGATCGGCAAGGGCGCCGCGACCGAGCCGCCGCGGTCGCAGCAGCCACACCGCCATCCGCTCCTCAACTGCCGCCACGAGCCCAAGCGTCTCCGTCCGGGTCCAGCCGCGCGCCGCCGTGTGGACGGCCAGCCCCTGGAGGTAGCGAGCACCGAACCCGGGAACGCGTGTCGCATAGACGTCGACGGCCGGCCGCGCCGGTTGGAGGGCCTGATAACCGGCGGCTACGACAGGGATCGGATCGTCGGACGTGACCGCCCACATTCGGGGCGCGGCAGTGCTCACGCGTGCTCCGCGCAGGCAGGGAGCCACACTGTGAAACACGTCCCGCGCCCGGAGCTGCTGTGCACGCCGATCTCGCCGCCGTGCGCGAGCACCAGCTCGCGGGCGATCGAGAGGCCAAGCCCGGCCCCCGGCTCGCCGCCGGCGGCCTGGAAGAACTCGTCGAACACGTACGGCAGGTCGGCCTCGGGGATCCCGCGGCCGGTGTCCTTCACCGACACGACGACGCGGTCGCCTTCGACCATGCCGGCGACGCCGACCGGCGTGCCCACGGGGGCGTACTTGATTGCGTTCGTGAGCAGGTTCGCGAAGATCTGGCTGATCCGGTTGCGGTCGCCCATCACGTGCGCCCCTGGGCAATCCCAGTGCGTCTCCAGACGCACCCCGCGCTGCTCGGCGACGGGTCGGAGAGCCTCCACCACGCCGGCCACGCACTCCTGCATCGCCAGCGCCTCGGCCTCCACGCGCAACTCACCCGCGCGGGCACGCGAGAGCTCGAGGAGGTCCTCGACCAGGTATCCCAGCCGCTCGCATTCGGCGGTGATCACGTCCAGCTTGGCGAGCTTGTTGGCGTCGGACTCCTGCCGCTGCAGCGTGTATGCATAGCCGCGGATCACCGTGAGCGGGGTCCGAAGTTCATGACTGACTTTGCCGATGAACCGAGCTCGTGTGTGCTCCTCGGCGGCCAGCCGCTCGGCCATCTCCTCGACCTCGCGGGCCATCTGGGCGGCCTGGCCGCGGGGCGGCGCGACGTCGAGGATGCGTGCCAGCGCACCCATCACTCGGGTTTCGCCAGGCGGTATCCGACGCCCCATTGGTTGACCAGCCACGGCCGGTCCGAATGCACCGCGAACTTCTGCCGGACACGACTGGCATGCGAGTCCAGCGTCCGCGTCCGCCCCTGCGAGCGAAAGCCCCACACGGTCTCGAGCAGCTCGGCCTTTGTGAACACCCGCTCCGGCTCCGAGGCGAGGGTCGCGACGAGCTGGAACTCCTTCGCCGACAACGCCACCGGCTTGCCCTCCAGGTGCACCTCGCGCGAGAGCGTGTTCACGGTCAACGCCCCACAGCGCAGCAGATGCGACTCCCGCACCCGCGACACACGCTTGAGAAGCACGCCGATCCGGGCCAGGAGCTCGGGATAGTGGAACGGCTTCGTCACGTAGTCATCGGCGCCGCGGGAGAGCCCGCGGACGCGGTCAGTGTGCTCGGCCTTCGCGCTCAGCATGATGATCGGGATGTCGGGATCCCAGGGCGCGTTGATCCCGTCGCCTCCCCGTACCTGGCGGCACACCTCGTAACCGGTGGTGTCCGGAAGCACCACGTCGAGCAAGACGACGTCGGGGCTTGCGGCCTCCAGCATCGACATCGCTTCCGCGCCGTCGCTCGCGGTCAGGACGACATAGTCGTCGGCGCGCAGGTTTTCTTCGAGGAACTCGAGAATTCGGGGCTCGTCGTCGACGATGAGCACGGTTGAGCCAGACATCAGGGTCTCCTTGGGTTGCGGCCACTCGGCGCGCGCTCGTGCTGTGCGGCGCTGCCAGGACCAGTTGGGGGGTCAGATTGTGCGCTTCACCAGTTTCGGAGCGACGCGGCCCATCGTAGGTGACCATTTCCGGTCACGGAAGAGCCGCCGTGGGATTCGTTGCAGTTTTGCGTGAAAGACTGTTGAGTGTTCGGAAGGTTTGGCGAGAACCTGAACATGTCGCGTTAACCGCCGCCCAATGGTCGGCGATTCATCGGAGATGCCTACCTCACGCGGGAACCGGGCGCCCCGGCGGACGGTCAAACAGGCTGTCCACCACGTAAGGGAGTCCTCATGAGCTCGCTCCGCCAGATCCTCGCCGCCGCCGCGCTGTGCGTGCTGGCCGTGGCCGGCTACCAGGCGTTCCACGGCTCGGCGCCGGCCCGCGCCTCGGCCGGCACACGCCCAGGGATGCCGGCGTTCCTGCGCTTCAGCGGCACCGGTAGCGCGTCGGTCGTGCCCGATCGGGCGACCATCGACTTCACCACCGACGACCGCGCCGGCTCGCTGGCGCAGGCGACGAACATCGCGAGCGCCCGGATGGCCAGGGTGATGGCGGCGATGAAGGCGCACGGGGTCGCCCGCGCCGACATGCGCACCGAGGACGTCTCCGGCTCGCACAACCCAAAGGGCGGCTACACCGCCCAGCAGAGCCTGGCGGTGACGGTCACCGACATCTCCCGCACCGGCCTGCTCCTCGCCGCCGGCATCCATGCCGGTGCGCAGGCCACCTACGGGCCCGACTTCTCCGCCGCCGACCAGAAGGAGGGCCTGGCCCGCGCCCTGCAGGCCGCCGTCCGCAACGCACGCGCCAAGGCCGACGTCGCCGCCGAGGCCGCCGGGCTACGCGTGACCGGCGTCGTCTCGGTGTCCGAGGACGGCAGCCCGGAGCCGTATTACGGCCCCGTCTACGCGGCGCCGGCGGCGTTCGGGGAACAGGTCCGGACGATCCCGATCAAGCGGGGCACGCAACGGCGCAGCACCACCGTCACCGTCGTCTTCTCATACGCCGTGGCGGGGTAGCCGTCCTGAATAGCTGACTAGCCGGGTGCGACTGCCGCCGTCCCCTGCGAACCGGGGAACCCTCTGTGGTTGGTGCCGGAGAGGATCGGCGCGGCCTTGAAGCCCCAAACGAGCGGGTAGATCCCGAGCGACAGTTCCCAGACGAACTCAGGGATCGTCGCGATGCCCTGCAGCGGGCCGCCCGCCTGGGCGACGCCGAACATCACAAGGATGCCCGAGATGCAGATCAGCGGCCCTCCGACGAGCCCGAGCATGGCCATGCGCTTTGGCACCAACTCGGATCGGTACATCAGGTAGCCAAGCAGCAATCCGTTGCCGATGCCGACCACGAAGCCTGGCCCCAGCAGGAACGTCCAGTCCTTGATTGCGGCGAGGGTGTATGCGAGCGAGCCGAGAGTCGCTTCGCTTCCTGCCGAGGGGTTTCGCTGCAACGTGACCACCGCAAGCATGGTCAGGATCCCGACCAGGATGAACGTGGATTCAACGAGACGAGCGGTCACGTAGCCGATCGACAGGGCTTCGTTCACGCGCTTCAGCAGCGGGTATACGACAACTGCGGTGCCGATGTTGGCGATGATCAGCAGCAGCTCCAGGAACGCTCCCAGGAGGATCTTGTTGTTGTGGCCCGCGCCGGCGACGTACGCCTCGGGATGATCCAGCACCGGCTGGTACAGCCACAGCGCGGGGATCGAGGTAATGAAGGTGATGAGGTAGAGCACCCCGAACGTCCGCGCGATCCGGCGCGACTCGTCCGGTGAAACCGGGCGATCGTAATCCACGACTTCCTCCGTTCGACAGGTAAGTCGCCAGCCCTCCTGGGGAAAAACACGGAGATGGATGACTTCCCGACGTCGGCCGACGCCGGCCACGAAGGACGGCCTTGCCGGTTACGCTGCGAGGTCGCCGACATCGTCGGCCAGTGCCAGGGCAGCGAGCAGCGCCTGGACCACGGTCGGATCGAGCTGAGAGCCCGCACGGGCGCGGAGTTCGAGCGCCGCCTCGCGAGGTGTTCGGGCTGCCGAGTATGCTCGTTCGCTGGTCATGGCAGCGTAGGCGTCGGCGGCGGCGACGACGCGGGCCTCGATTGGAATCTCGGTCTCGGACAGACCATCCGGGTACCCCTCGCCGTCATACCGCTCGTGGTGGTGGCGGATGGCCGGGGCGACGTCCGCGAGGGCGTCGATGCGACGAATGACGGCGGCTCCGGCGTCGGGGTGACTGCGCATGATGTTCCACTCGGCGTCCGTCAGCGGTGCCGGTTTGGTCAGCGTGTGCTCGGGCACCGCCAGCTTCCCGATGTCGTGGAGCCAGCCGGCCAGGCGGCAGCGAAGGACGAGCGAGGCCGAGAGATCCAGGTGTTCGGCGGTGAGGGCGGCGAGCGTCGCGACCTGCTCGGCGTGATCTTCGGTGATGCCGCCACGCAGGCCCGCGGCGAACGCGAGTGCGCGTGCGATCTCCAGTGCCTCCGGATGGTCCGCGTGTATCGAGGTGGCGGGAACGACCCCCGGTGTGAGCGATGCCCGGTTTCGGCCCTGGTGCTTCGCGGCGTACAGGCAGCGATCCGCTTTGTCCAGAAGGGCGTCGATGTCGGCGTGAGGCGGGGCGAGGCTGGCGCCGATCGAGATGGTGAGCCAGAGCCGAACCGGCGTATCGACGATCGGCGCTCCGCAGACAGCGTTACGGAGACGCTCGGCCCGCTGGACGAGCTCCTCCTCGGACGCGCAGTCGCGCAGAATGACCGCGAACTCCTCGCCGCCCCAGCGGGCCAGACAGTCGCGAGGGTCGAGCGCCGACCCCAATCGTCGGGCGAGCTGGACGAGAACGGCATCCCCGACGACGTGGCCGTGCGCATCGTTGATCTGCTTGAAGTGGTCGGCGTCCAGCAGCAAGAGTCCGCACCGTGTGGTTTCCGATTCCAACCATTCGCCGGCGATCTGCAAGAAGTGGCGACGGTTGAACGTGCCTGTGAGGTCGTCGGTGGCTGCGCGCAGCTCGGCGTCGACGCGAGCACGCTCGAGATCGCGGTGATTCTGCTGCATCGCCTCCACGCTACGTCGTAAGTCGTCCTCCAGGCGGCGACGATCCGTCACGTCCGAGACGATCCCGCTCACCTCGTATCGGCCGTTGGCAAGCGGGCGACAGGCGGCACGGTCGTGGACCCATCGCGTGACGCCGTCGGCGCCGATCAGGCGGTACAGGACTTCACCGTCACGACCCTGGCCCAGCCCGCGATTGAACTCGTCATAGGCGGCTCGGTCATCTGGGTGCACCGCCGCATCCCAGTTCACCATCTCCGAGTCCGGCTCCGCCCCACCCAGAAGCCGGTCCCCGCCGGGGCCCTGGAACAGCTCCTCGAGGCTGCCGTCGGGGTAGGCAAGCGCGAGGTAGACGTGTGCGCCGACCACGTCCAGGAGGCTCGTGAACCGCCCATTCGCCTCCGCCAGCCGCGCCGCCGCCTCCTCGCGCACCGTGACGTCGGAGATGATCCCGTCGATCAGCACCCCGCCGCCGCCCTTCGGGCGCGGGCGTGCTCGATCGCGAAACACCCTGGTCATGCCGTCCACGCCGACGATGCGGTAGGTCACGTCCGCGTCCTCGCCGGCCAGCAGACGGCGATTGAACGCGTCGTACGCCGCGCGATCCTCCACGACCATGTGGGACTCCCAGTACCCGCCGATGTCGACCCCTTCCGGAACTGGGCCGCCGATCAGGCTCGCGGCGCTCGCGCCGGAGGCGTGGTGGACGTAGCGGCCGTCGGGCATGACCTCGCCGGCATAGACGTGCTCCTCGAACAGGTCGAGGATGCGCACGAGCCGAGCCCCGCTCCACGGCCGGCGCATGATGAGCCAGCCACCCAGTCGCGAGACCGCTCGCCTGATCCGCCGGCCAGGCTCGCGACGCCGACCCCTCATCGCGGGCAGCGGGTCGACGCCAGGGGTGAAAGTGACACACGCATCATGTCATCACCGCCTTCATCGACCTCACCGACCGACGCCTTGAGAGGCGGGCCGCCCGAAGAGGCAAAGCCCAGAGGCGTCTGGCCTCGGGGCAGTGACCAGATCGCTCCGTCCTCGGTCGCGGCGACGCCCGTCAGCCAGTGCGCTGGAGCTCGCTGAGCGTGCTTTCGAGCCAGAGCGTAAAGGAGCTCGGCGGGTGGTCTCCCCAATCCCAGTCGCCCTCCACGACAGCTTTCCGCACGGCCGTCCCGAGAAGGTCGAAGATCTCTGTGAGGTCGGTCGCCAACGTCGCGGGGTCCGTGTCCTTGCCGAGCTCGCGCCAGTCACGACGGATCTCCGCGGCGTAGGCGGAAAGCGGCAGCGCCGACAGGCTCACCGACTGCGATTCCGCGAGGGAAGCCACGATTACGGTGGCCCGCGTCTCGTCGTGCGCTATCACACGCGCCAGTTCCCAGGCTTGATCGTCCATCGCCGCCAGCGTAGCGCTCACCGCGCTGCGCTCAACGCGGCAGATGGCGTCAGCGCTCGATGACGAGGTGATCGCCGACCCGCACGCCGCTTCGCCCGATCGCCCCGACCGGCAGCTCCAGCGCGACCTTGGCGCCGCGGCACATGGACACCCGCCATGGCCCGATCCCCTCGACCAGCTTCAGCACCCGGCCGTCGGCGGTCGCGTAGACGACGTCGATCGCGAAGCGCATGAAGAACATGTGGATGGAGTTGGTCGGCTGGATCCACAGGCCCTCGTCGGCGGCAAGCCCGGAGCGACCGAGCAGGCCCTTTGTGCGCGTCCAGGCGTTCACGGCCATCGTGCACCGCTGGGACACCACTGGCCCGCGCTCGAGCCGGATACGGACGTCGCCGGAGGACCTCGCCATCGGCAGAGGCTATCGGCTGCCAGGGCCGGTTGGATTAGAAGGGGACGGGCGCCGCGGTCGCCGCGCTCCCCAGGAGCGGCAGGTGGAAGCTGCGCTCGATCCCGGCGAGTGCGCTGTAGTGGTTCATCAGTGTCCCGTCCACGCGGTGCTTGATCGCCTGCCCGGCGAGCACCGCGAAGACATGGCCACCCCCGTTCGTGTGGTCGGGATTGCCGGTGTCATAGGTGATGAAGACCTCAGCGCCCTGGTCCAGCCACGCCGGGACGTGCGCGGACAGCCACTGGTCGCCGGTGGCGGGGCTGCAGTCGTGATCGTCATTGCACATGTTGGGCGTCACCCAGAGGAAGCTGGGAAGCGTCTGCGGCTCGCTGGCGGTGACGTTGTCGCAGAGCGAGGTGTTGGCGACGTCCGCGAAGAGCAGCGGTGCGACGTGGCGCATCGCGTAGTTCGGCGCGGTCGGAGTGAGCGAGCAGTTGCCACGGCTCCCGGGGTAGTCCTCCGCCCACGCGGCCCAGCTCACGCCGGCGTTCGAGAGCTGCTGAAAGAGGTTGTCGGCCGAGATCACCGGCAGCGGGTCGTCGTTGCCCGCCTGGCCGAAGGTGCTGCCGCCGGCGAATGCCAGGTAATTCGGCCGGGACGGGTAGGTCACTCCGTAGAAGTTCGACAGCAGGAGCCCACGGCTGGCGAGGCCGGTCTCGTACGGGCAGCAGGGGTTCCCCTCGATATTGGAGTAGTTCTGGTTCTCCATGTACACGACCACGATCCTGGGCCCGCCGGAAGCGCTCCCTTGCGCGGACGAACTTGCCGTCGAGGCCGGCTGCGAGGGCAGCGAGGTGGTCGACGATGGGCTGCTGCTGCTCCCACTGCCGCCGCCTCCGCAGGCCGATGTCCCGCCTGCCAGGAGGAGCCCAACGAGCATGGCGAACGCGCGCCGCATTCGCGAAGGGTCGTCCCCGACCATTGGCGAAGGCTTGCGGAACGGTTGACCGCGGCTAGTGTCAGAACGAGTGGAAGGCACGCAGTCACCCGCCGGCGCCCAGGAGCAGCCGCCACCGCACGGTCGCGCGCTGAGGATCCGGCTTGGCTTGAGCCTGGTCATCGCGTCCTGGCTGCCGATCGCCCAGATCGCGATCTGGGCGACGTCGGCGCCGGGCAGCCAGGCCGACCGGATCCGCGCCGCAGTCTGGAGCGTTCAGATCGTGATCGGGCTGATCGGGGCTGCGGTGGCAGGGGCGGAGACGGTCAGGATCGCCAAGAGCGTCGGCTGGCGCAGGTCGCCGGCCGTCGTCTGGGGGCTCCTGCGATCGCCGGACGCACCCCCCACCTACGATCCCGGTGGGCGATGACCGAACACTCCCACTCCCACTCCGACTCTGACTACGTCTCCGGCGACGACTACGTGGTCGAGTTCCTCGACTACCGGTACGGCTTCTCGGAGGTCGACTTCAGCCAGCGGGTGAGCGCCGCCGCCGTCCGCCTGGAGCTGGTGCCGCCGGGGGAGCTGAGCGAGGCAGAGGCTGCCGACCTGGTCGACCTGGCCGCCGCCGGCGCCATCGAGTCGCCGCGAAGCGCCCTCGGCGAGCACCTCGCCGGGCACCTGAACGAGATCGACCGGCTGCATTCCCAGCCCGTCAGCTACTGGCTGCGCAAGCTGGTCTTCCGCGGCGCCTGGCTCGACCATCGGGTCAAGGCCGGCACGCTGGACGTGCACTTCGACGAGCGCGGCGGCAGCTTCGACTACCGCATGCCGACCGACGACACGCCGCTGATCGAGCTAGCGACGGCGCCGTCCTGGGCCGAGCTGGGGTTCAGGCGCTAGCAGCGCCGTCGTCGGCCGCCGCGGCGAACACCAGCTGGTGCGGCCCGATCTGGATCCGGTCGCCATCCTCCAGGAGCTGCTGCTCGACGCGTACACCGTTCACGAAGGTGCCGTTCAGGCTGCCCTCGTCCTCGATCACGACGCCGACCGGCTCGACCCGAACGGTCGCGTGCCGGGTGGACACCGTCGGCCCGGCCAGCATCACGTCGTTCTGGTCGTGGCGGCCGATCCGCAGAACGCGGTGCTCCAGCTCGAACACCTGCTCGTCGCCGGCGCTGGTGCGCCAGACGATCGCCGGGTGCTCGCGGGCGGGAACGCGGCCGGAGCCAGACTCGGCGTCGAACGGGCCCAGGATGCGGGTGAAAGTGACGTCGTCTTCGTGCACGGAAACTGCTCCTCAAATCGGCTCCCCCGAGCCTACCAGCGGCTCCGGACGGCCTGTAGACTGTCATCGTGGACGAGCAGAACCCGATGGCCGAGGCGGAGGCGCAGCTCTACGCGCGGATCCAGCAGCTGCGGGCGAAGGCCCGCGCACAGGAGCCGCCGCCACCGCCGGCACCGGCAGAACCGGCCGCTGCGGCAGCCGCCGTGCCCGACCTGCGGACGCTGCTCGCCCGAGCCGAGAGCCACGTCGACGAGCTGCGCTCGACCGCGGCCGAGCTCTCGCGGACCCTGCCCGACCGGATCGAGACCGCCGTCGAGCGGGCGCTCGACGATCACTCGAACGCCCGCCGCATGGGCGAGCTGCGCGACCTGCTGATCGCCCTCTCGGCCCAGGTGAGCCAGCTCAACCGCGACCTGCTCTCGGAGCGCCTGGGCCGGATCGAGGACCTGGAGCTGGTGGTAGAGCTGATCTCGACCGGCATGGCCGGCCTGCGCAACGACGTCAGCCAGTTGACCGGCGACGTCGGCCACATCTCCGGCGGCGTCGACGCCGTCGTCGACAAGCTCGACCAGCCGCTTCAGGTGACAATGGAGCGCACATCCCGCCAGGCCGGTGTCCGCGACCTGTTCCGGCCGACCGAGAGCGAAACCGCCTCGCCCGGCACCACTCCCGGCCGCTGATCCCGGTCCAGTCCGCCGCCGCGGCTGCCGATGCGAGAGGCATGTCCGCCCAGCCCCAGCGCGTCGAGCGCGTGGTCACCGACGAGACCCGGTCGCTGACCGTCCGCGTGATCACCTATGAGCTGCCGCCGGCGAGCGCGCCCGCGGCCGCGGAGGGGGTGCGCCAGGCCGGCCGCTTCTGCCTGGTCGGCGGCTCCGGCTACCTGGTCAACCTGATCGCTTTCCACCTGGCCGACGCGGCCATGCCCTACATCCCCGCCTTCGTCCTGGCGTTCCTGGCCGCCGCCAGCTCCAACTTCTTGCTCAACCGCTGGTGGACGTTCGCCGGCGCCGGCGGCCGGCCACACCAGCAGTTCGCGCGCTTCCTGTGTGTCAGCGCCGGCGCCCTCGTGCTCGATCTGCTGCTCCTGACGGCACTGGTCGAGGTGGCCGGAGCCCCCAAGCTAGCCGCCGCCGCGGTTGCCATCGCGGCGGTCACGCCGCTCAGCTTCCTCGGCAACAAGCACTGGAGCTTCGACTCCGCACCGGCCGCCGCCGGCTGACCGCGTCCCGGTAGACTGGTCGGCAGGAACGACCAGGAGGGTGGCTTCAGATGGCGATGGTCTCGATGCGCCAGCTGCTCGACGAGGCAGCGGAGGGCGGCTACGGCGTCTGCGCGTTCACCGTCAACATGGACGAGATGCGCGACTTCTACACGGCCGCGGTGCGCTAGCGATGCCGGTGACGAAGGTCATCGAGGTGATCGGCACCTCGTCCGACGGCGCGGACGCGGCCGTCCGCGAGGCGGTGGCGGCGGCCTCGCGGTCGATCCGCGGGATCTCTCACGTTAACATCGTGTCCGTCGATTGCGTCGTCGAGAAGGACCAGATCGTGCGCTGGAATGCGCTGGTCAAGATCGCCTTCCCGGTCGAGCCGCGGGACGGTTGAGCGATGCCCCGCGAGGGCAAGCTGGAGCCGACCGAGCACGGCCTCCGGGCAACCGGCGAGGACGACTGGTTCGTGGCCAACGCGACCGCCGTTCGCTGGCGGGAGCGGCCCGGCCGCGGCGCCTACTGCGACTTCGAGGGCGACATGGACTTCGCCCAGATCGGCTTCAACATCCAGACGCTCGGGAACGGCGAGCCGATGGGCATGTACCACTGGGAGTCGAACCAGGAAGATTTCCTGGTCATCGCCGGCGTCGCGACCCTGCTCGTCGAGGGGCGGGAGCAGCCGCTCCGGCAGTGGGACTTCGTCCATTGCCCGGCGGGCACGAACCACATCATCATCGGCGGCGAGGGCGGTTGCGTGGTGGTCGCCGTCGGCGCCCGCAGCGGCAGCGAGGAGAACTGGGGCGGCTATACCGTCGACGAGACGGCGAGCCGGCTGGGCGCCGGCGTCGAACGCGCCACCAGCGACGCCGACGAGGCTTACGCGAGATTCCCCGACGCGCGGTTCGCGCGCTACCAGCCGCGCTGGCTTCCCGGCGAGCCGCCGGCGTGGAATCAGTCATCTAGTTCAGCCGGCTCTTGAGCGTCAGGATCCGGTTGTAGGAGGCGGTCAGCCCGGCCGCCGGCAGCTTCCCCGAGCGGGCTGCCGCCAGCAGCTGCTTGTAGACGCCCTGGCTCTCGGCCTCGGAACCCGTCACCAGCAGCAGATCGGCGCCGGCCTTGGCGCTCTTCAGGGCGACGTCGCTGATCGACTCGTGGCGGACGGCGGCCGCCGAATCGAGCGAGTCGGTCATCGTGGCGCCGGCGAACCCGAGGCGACCGCGCAGGAGGTTGTGGATGATCGACGGCGACCAGGCCGCGGCCCGCCAGTCGAAGGCCGGGTAGACCGCGGTCGAGAGCATCACGATCGGATGCAGGCCGGCCCGGATGGCTACCTGATAGGGCAGGACGTGCTTGACCAGGTTCTGCTTGCTGGCGGTGATCTTGACCAGCGCCACGTCTGTTGAGACGGTCGCGCGGCCGAGCCCCGGAAAGTGCTTGAGGGTCGGCCACACACCCGGCGTCTCCAGCCCCTGGGCGAACGCCTTCACGTCCAAGGACGTCGTGAACCGGTTGGTCGAGAACGCCCGCTTCTGCTGGGCGATGAAGTCGGACGGGCCGGCCGGGACGTCGGCCACCGGCGCCAGGTCGACGTTGACGCCGGCCTTACGCAGCGCCCGTCCGGTGGCCGCGCCGCTGTCCAGGGAGCGCGCGCTGGGAAGCCGGCCCAGGGCCTGGGCGGAGAGATTCGGCGGGGCCCAGGGGATGCGCTTGACCAGCCCACCCTCCTGGTCGGTGGCGATGATCGGGCGGGGCTGGCCGCCCGCGGCCGCCGCGGCCCGGATCGAGGCGGTGAGCGCCGCAAGTTGGCTGGGCGTGGCGATGTTGTTCGAGAAGAGGATGACGCCGGCGATCTTTCCCCTGCGGATGCGGTCGAGCAGCGAGGCGTCGGCGCGGGTGCCGCTCATGCCGACGACGAGGCGCTGGCCGACCATCTGGGAGAGCGTCGGAGGCGGTACGCTGGTGGCACCGCCGGCCCGCGTGCCGCCCGCGGTCGCGGCGCACGCGGCGACGGCGATCGCGAGGGCCGCCTGGGCGACTCGCCGGGGACGCCAGATCATGGCCAGAAGATACCGCGCCGCCCGCCCGTTCAGGCGCGGTGTCAGCGCCGGCCGAGCGTGATCGTCAGCGTCACCGATCGCTGGGCTCCATGCAGGTCGGCCAGCCTGGGCACGGTTGCAAACACGTGCAACGTCACCGAGCCGCCCGGCGGGCGGCTGCCGACGAAGAGTGAGCCTGCGCTCGGGAGCTTGGCCAGCGAGCCGTCGTAGATCGCGCCTTCGCCCCTGGCGGTCTTGATCACAACCGTGACCTGCTTTGGATCGAGGGTGTTCCCGCCCGTCCAACCGGAGACGGTCACGTAGTAGCTGACCCGGTGCGAGCTCGAATTCATCCGGAAAAGCGTGGCTGGATGGTCGAAGGCGGCCGGCGAGAAGACCTGCACCTTCACCTTCAGCGCGGTCGCCGCCGCATCGGCGGATCCGACGGCCACGGCGGCGATCAGTAGGGCGGCAAGCGCCACACGAACAGTGCGCATCATGCTCCTCATGGTAGGTCGAAACTGGCTTCCTGAATAGCCACGTCACATCGCTCCGGCGCCGGACGGACTGCGGGCGCAGCCAGCGGTATGGTGGTCGAGTGCGCCTCGAGCCGCTGTGCACCTTCGAATGGAGCTACGACGAGAGTGTCCGTCTGCCGCCGCCCGGCTACGACCTGATCAGCCCGTACGGAAGCGATGAGGGGATCGGCTATGGCGAGGGCCGGGGAAGGGCGAGCGGGCGCATCGCCGGCAGATGCGTGTGGTCGAACTACCCGCGTCGGCGCAGCGACGGCCGGATGCTGCCGAACGTCCGCGGCCTGATTACGACCGACGACGGCGCATCGATCCTCTTCGAGCTGCATGGGCGCACGGTCTTCGAGGACGAGCCGGGAAGGCAGAACCTTGTCGGGTGGCTGGAAGCGGCGGATGAGCGTTACCGCTGGTTGAACGACGTCGTGTGCATCGCCGAGGGGCGGATCGACGACGCCGGGATGCACATCCGCGCCTACGTCGGTGTGCACGAGCTCGAGGTCTAGGACGGTCGTCATGAGCGGTCCCACCGGGGCGATGGCGTGCCGGCGCCACCGCCCCGGTCTTTGCTCGGACGGCTACTTGGCGCCGCCCGAAGCCTGCTCGATCGCCGACTTGAGGGCGCCGGTGATGATCGAGCCGATGCCGTGGTCCTTGCCAGAGAGAAACGAGCTCACGGCCAGCAGGAGGACGCCGATCGACATCGCGAGGCCGACGTATTCGACCGTCCCCTGCCCCTCCTCGCCGTCCGCCCGGCGGATGCGCGAGCAGGCGGTGAGCAGCGTGGCGTGGGCGGCCGCGGCGATCTTCTGGGTCATGCAAACCTCCGTTCGTGGTTGACGGGCCCAGGATCGCCGCCGCCACCAACACGGAACAAGACGGGCGGAGGCACAAAACCGCTCCAAAACACGCATGAACGGGTTACCTCCAATCCCCCATTCGGGGGACGACGGCAGCCCTGAAATGGTCGATCTTTTTCCAGGCAATGGGTCGTCTTCTGGGGTTTGTGGGAATTGCCGTCGTCGCGTCTGCGCTCTTCGCGCCGTCCGCGCTCGCCAGCCAGCTGGTGGCGCGGAATGCGAAGTATCCGTCGATCGCCGTCGCGATTCGCCCGAACGGCAAAGAGGTCGCGAGCGTCGCCTACCTCCAGGGCGGTGTCTGGAACCGCGTCCTGGTCTGGGGCGCCACCAACGCCGTCACCCCGCGGCCCAGCGGCGACCAGGTGCACTTCGCCATGAGCTACAGCGGCCACACCCCCAACGTGACCTGGAAGTGGGTCAAGAAGCACAACGCCTGCAAGCCCTACACCGGCCCCTCGCTCTCCTGGGGAGTCGCCAATCCGGGCGGCCGCTGGGAGTGCAACGTCACCAAGGGCGGCGTGACCTCCTACTGGGCGCTCCAGGTCTGGCAGCGCGAGCTGCCCGACGGCGGCCAGCCCGCCAACGCGAGGCAGCGGTCGTACGAGCTGCAGGTATCGCACTGGACGGGGAAGCTGCCCGTGATCTGGCTGAAGTGGGACTGGTTCAACTCGAGCGGCAACCATTTCGATCACCTCTACGGCCGGCTCAGCTACGGCGGCAGCGGCGTCTATGGCTACGGCTCCACGAACGTCGGCAATCCGACCGACAGCTTCGGCCGCAACATCTACGTCGACACCAGGAGCCCGCCCTGGTCGACCGGCTACCGCCAGTCCGGCGACTGGTACCGCTGGAACGGCTTCCTGGCCAAGCGGCCGCTCGGCAACTTCTGCGCAGGCGTCTGGAACAACCAGTACGGACGTAGCGTGGCCGGCACGGGAACGATGTACCGCGCGACGGCAATGGGCCCCGGCGTCACCCCGATCGTCATGTGGCAGGGCGGCCCCCCGGGCCAGTACACGACTGGATTCCCGAGCGGCTACTCATTCAACTTCCCCAGCACCTCGAGGGCATCGAACAGCTTCCAGCGCGAAGGGTTCAGCAACTCGGTCGAGGACAACCTCCGGAACGAAGAGCGGCAGTTCACGAACCAGGCGCCGGCGGGCAGCCACAGCGCCACCTGCAACCCCGATAACACCTGATCGGGCGCGCTGCCG
>DASUHT010000005.1:0-6046 GCA_036273335.1 Gaiellales bacterium
TCGACCGGCAGCGGCTCCGCCCCCGAGGCGCTGATCCGGCACGCCACCTCCACCACCGCGTCTGCGTCGACGTTGGGGATCGCCCCGGCGTTGCGCACGTTCACCACCTGCACGTCGCCGCGGTCCGTGTACAGCGACTCCACCAGCATCGCAGCCGCCTCCGAGTAGAACGCGCCGCCCCGCTGCTCGAGCAGCTTCGGCTTCACGTCCAGCGCCGGGTCGCGGTACATCTCCAGCAGCTCGCGCTCGATCTGCATCACCTCGTCGGCCCGCGAACGCGCGCCGGCCTGCTTCTCGAGCACCTCGCCCGTCAGATAGAAGTAGCGCAGGTAGTACGAGGGGATCGACCGCGTCAGCCGCACCAGGTCACCGGGCAGATCGACCTCCTCACCCAGCTGGTCGGCGTACGTCTTGATCAGGTCGGGCAGCCGGTCGACGCCGTCCACCACCACCTTCCGCTCCCACGAGAGGTGGTTCAGCCCCACGTGCTCGAGCTGCACCTGGGCGGGCTCGACTCCCAGCTGCTTCGCCAGCATCCGCTGGAACCCGATCGGGATGTTGCAGAGCCCGATCGCGCGGTGGCCCGCGTCGGACAGCGCCTGCGTGACCAGCCCCGCCGGGTTCGTGAAGTCGAGCAGCCACGCGCCCTCCGCGCCCAGCCGCGCCGTGTCCTCGGCGATCCCGAGCACCACCGGCACCGTCCGCAGCGCCTTCGCGAAGCCGCCCGGCCCGGTCGTCTCCTGGCCGATCAGCCCGAACCGGGCGGGGATCGTCTCGTCCCCCAGCCGTGCCCGCAGGCCGCCAACCCGCAGCTGCACGAGCACGAAGCTCGCACCCTCGACCGCCTGTTCGCGGTTGGTCGTGAGCGTCAGCCGCCCCGGGAACTCGAGCTTCTCGAGGATCCGCCCGGCCAGCCCGCCGACGATGTCCAGGCGCTCCTGGTCGATGTCGTGCAGCACCAGCTCGTCGACGGGCAGCACGTCGCGGCGCAGGCCGAAGCCCTCCACCAACTCGGGCGTATAGGTGCTACCGCCGCCGATGACTGCAACCTTCACGACGGCCTCATCCTACGGTATCCTGGCGGCGGAATGAAATCGTTAGGAAAGTTTCCTGACAGATTCGTGGCCGAGATCGCGGAGCAGCCCCAGGCCATCCGCCGCGCCGGCCGGGGGTTGGTCGAACAGTCCGACCAGCTCGCCCGACTGCGCGAGGCAGTCGCGTCGTCGCGCTCGATCCTGTTCACCGGCATGGGCAGCTCCTACGACGCGTGCTACCCGATCGTCACCACCCTCGCCGGACGGGGCCGCCCCTGCTCGATGCTGGACACCGCCGAGCTGCTGCACTTCCGGATGCCGCTGCTGCAGCCGGATTCGCTGCTGGTCTGCGTCAGCCAGTCCGGCGAGAGCGCCGAGCTCGTCCGCCTCATCGAACGGCTCCCTCCCGGCGCCCGCCCGACCCTCGCCGCGGTCACCAACGGCTCCGCCAACACCCTCGCCGCCGATGCGGACATCGCGCTCGACACCTGGGCCGGCGAGGAGCTCGGCCCCTCCACCATGACCTTCGCCGGCGCCATGGCCGTGCTCGAGGCGCTGACCGGCGACCCGCCGCTGGAGCGCGCAGCCCTCGAGATGGAGCGCCTGCTGGCCGAACCGGACGCGGCGGCGGATGACCTCAGCGCGTGGATCGACGGCCGCCCCACGCTGGCCCTCGTCGGCCGCGGCTCGGCCCGCGCCGCCGCCGAGATGGGCGCCCTGACCCTGAAGGAGGCGGCCCGCTTCCCGGCCGAGTCGATGCAGGCGGCCCAGTTCCGGCACGGCCCGCTCGAGCTGGCCGGCCCTCACCTGGCCGTGATGGTGATCGCAACCGAGCCCGGCACCCGCGCGCTGGAGCTGAAGCTGGCCGGCGAGCTGGCCGCCGCCGGCGCCGCCGTGCTCGTCGTAAGCCAGGACGGCGACTGCCCGGACGGGGCCGTGGCGATCTCGGTGGGCCCGCTCAGCGGTGGCCTGGCGGCGGCCGCCGCCACCGTCCCCGCCCAGCTGCTGGCGTGGCGCCTGGCGCGCTGCCGCGGCCTCACTCCCGGCGAGTTCGCCATCGCCGGCAAGGTGACCACCCGCGAATGAGCGCCCGCATCGCCCTCACCATCGACACCGAGCACCCCGACTTCCCCTGCACCGCGGGAAACCTGCCGGCGATCCTGGACGCGCTGGGGGCCGCCGGCGCCCGCGCCACCTTCTTCATCCAGGGACGCTGGGCGAGCTCCAACCCGGCGATGGCGCGGCGGATCGCCGAGGACGGCCACACCATCGGCAACCACTCCAAGTCGCACGCCCCCATGGACATGCTCACCGACGCGGGCATCGCCGCCTCCCTGGGCGAGGCCGAGGAGATGATCGAGCGGGCCGGCGGCGTCAGCCCGAGACCGTGGTTCCGCTGCCCGTACGGCCAGGGCCAGGACGACCCGCGCGTGCTGGCCGCCATCGAGCGCGCCGGCTACCGGCACGTCAGCTGGACGATCGACCCCTTCGACTGGGAGCCGGGCCGCACCCCCGCCGACCTGGTCGACCGGGTGCTCGACGGCCATGCCCGCGAGGGTGACGGCGGCATCGCGCTCATGCACAGCTGGCCGGACGCGACCGCCGCCGCGATGCCCGAGCTGATCGAACGCCTGCGCCGGGCCGGCGCCGACCTCGTGGGAGTGGAGCAGCTTGGCTAGGGCGGCCGTGCTGGCAGTGGACGGCGGCAACTCGAAGCTGGATGCGGTGCTGCTCAGCCGCGGCGGCCGGGTGCTGGGCGCCGCCCGCGGGCGCGGCGCCAGCTTCTCGCCCCACGATCACGACGGATCCTTCGCCCGCCTCGACGCGACGGTCGCCCGGGCCTGCCGCAGCGCCGGCATCACGCCCGGCTCCGGCCCGATCGCCGACGCCGCCGTGCTCTGCCTGGCCGGCGCCGACCTGCCGGTGGACGACCGCCGCCTCAGCCGGAGCCTGCACGCCCGCCGCTGGGCCGAGCGGGTCGTCCTGCGCAACGACACGTTCGCCGTGCTCCGCGCCGGCACCGAGCGCCCATGGGGCGTCGGCGTGGTCTGCGGCACCGGGCTCAACTGCTCTGCCGTGTCCCCGACGGGCAAGATCGTCCGCTACGCCGCCATCGGCGAGATCTCCGGCGACGGCGGCGGCGGCGACTGGATGGGCCTGCAGGCGCTGCGTGCGGCCATCCGCGGTCGCGACGGCCGCGGCCCCAGGACCTCGCTCGAGCAGTCCGTGCCGGCCCACTTCGGCCTGCGCACGCCCCACCAGCTGATGGAGGCGATCTACCTGGGAAAGATCGACCAGCACAGCCTCACCGAGCTGCCGCGTCTGGTGCTGTCCAGCTCCCGCGCCGGTGACGCGGCGGCCCAGGACATCGTCGACGGCCTGGCCGACGAGATCGTGGCGATGGTCGTCTCGGCCCTGCGCCGCCTGGCCATGACCCGCCGCGACAGCGACGTGGTGCTCGGCGGCGGCGTGGCGCGGGGACGCGACCCGCGGCTGCTCGGGCACATCGAGCATGGCGTGACCGCGGTCGCCCCCGACGCCCGCGTGCGCGTGCTGGACGCGCCGCCGGTGCTGGGCGCGGCCTTCCTCGGCCTTGACGAGATCGGGGCGGGGCGGCGAGCATACGCCGAGCTGCGAGCGGCGGTGACGCACGATCGGCTGACATCCCCGGGAAGGGAGCGGTAGTGGCGCGGATCCTGCTGGATGAGGTGACCAAGGTGTTCGGCTCCGAGGTGGTCGCGGTCGACCACGTCAGCCTGGAGGTCGCCGACGGCGAGTTCATGGTGCTCGTGGGCCCGTCCGGCTGCGGCAAGTCGACGCTGCTGCGGATCATCGCCGGGCTGGAGGAGCTGTCGACCGGCGAGGTCGTGATCGGCGACAGCATCGTCACCGACATGTCCCCGCGCGACCGCGACATCGCCATGGTGTTCCAGAACTACGCGCTCTACCCGCACATGACGGTCGAGCAGAACCTGGGCCTGGGCCTGAAGCTGCGCGGCGCGCCCAAGGCCCAGCGCAAGGCAAAGGTGGTCGAGGTGGCGGAGGTGCTGGGCCTGGACACGCTGCTCGGCCGCAAGCCGGCGCAGCTCTCGGGCGGCCAGCGGCAGCGCGTCGCGATGGGCCGCGCCATGGTGCGCGAGCCGCAGGCGTTCCTGATGGACGAGCCGCTCTCGAACCTCGACGCCAAGCTGCGCGTGCAGATGCGGGCGGAGCTGGCACGTCTCCGCGACACCCTGCACACCACCACCATCTACGTCACCCACGACCAGGTCGAGGCGATGACACTGGGCGACCGCGTGGCGGTGATGAAGGACGGCGTCGTCCAGCAGCTCGACACGCCCCAGGCGCTCTACCGCGAGCCCGCCAACCTGTTCGTGGCGGCGTTCATCGGATCGCCGTCGATGAATCTGATCGAGGCCACCGTGCACGGCGGCGAGCTGGCCTTTGCCGAGCACCGGCTGCCGGTGCCGAACGACGTCGACCTGCGCGCCTACGAGGGTCGCTCGCTGGTGCTGGGCCTGCGCCCGGCCGACTTCGAGGACGCCGCGCTGGGGCGCGACGAGGGCTCACCCACCCTGCACGTGCGGGCCGACGTGGTCGAGGAGCTGGGCTCGGAGATCAACGTCATCTTCCGCATCAACATCGCCCCGGTGGCGACCGAGGCCGTGCGCGCGGCGGCGGAGCCGGACGCGGCCGACAGCACCGTTGTGCCGCTGGTGGCCGACGCCAACGAGACGATCTGCACGGCCCGCGTCAACGCCCGCTGCCCGGCGCGCGCGGGCGACGACGTGGAGCTGGCGATCGCAACCGACCGCTTCCACTTCTTCGACCTCGAGTCCGGAGAGGTGATCACCAGCCGGAAGCAGCCGGCGGCGGCCGGCGAGGTCTAGGCGCCGGGCTGGGCGACCGCCAGCGGCTCGGCGTCGAAGCGGTAGCCGACGCCGTAGTGGGTGTGGATGTAGCTGTACGTGCCCGAGCGCTGGTCGAGCTTCTCACGCAGCTTGCGCACGCACACGTCGACGGAGCGGTCGCGCGGCCGGTAGGGCGTGCCCCAGACCCGCTGCTGCAGCTGGTCTCGCGTCATCACACGGCCCTGCTCCGATGCCAGCACCGACAGCAGCCGGAACTCGGTGCGGGTCAGCTCGGCATCGCGGCCGTCGATGAGGGCGCGGTGGAGGTCCGGGTCGACGATGAGCCCCGGTACCTCCACCCGCGAGCGTCCCCCGTCGCCCGCGAACACCCCCGCCCGCCTAACCGCGGCCTTGACGCGAGCGACCAGCTCACCCATGCCGAACGGCTTGGCCAGGTAGTCATCGCCGCCGATCCCGAGCGCGTGCACCTTGTCCTGCTCGGTGCCGCGAGCGCTGACCACGATCAGCGGTATCCCGATGCCATCCGCCCGCAGCGCCTCGATCATGCGCCAGCCATCCATGCCCGGCAGCATCAGATCGATGATTGCCACGTCTGGCCGCTCGAATCGCAGCTTCTTCATCGCACGGTCGCCGCGGTCCGACCACTCGACATCCATTCCCGCGTGACGGAGATGGGTTGCCATCGCGTTCGCGATCAGCGCGTCGTCCTCGACGATCAGAACGCGGGGCACGGCCTCTCCGCCTCAAACCCAGAACTGGCACGTTTTCCGATCATCGAGGACAGGATGCCCCGCCTGGGCGCGCGTATGGGTCGCGCCGCGGTGTCGATCGGGTGAAGGTTCGGTGAAGGCGCATTTCAGGGAACGAGTCCTCTAGATGAACGATCGATATCTCCGTGATGTCCTGGACGGCGAGAACCGAGTCTCGCAAGGACGCAGGGAGCGTCAATACCGGGTCGTATTGGCGCGACCGAGGACCAGGTGCAAGGCCAATGGCCTTGCACCGATCGCGAGCGATCTGCGATTACGCAGATCGCGGACGGAGGCGACGGTTCGCAGCCGTAGCCACCCCGACCATCGCCTAACACAGACCGATCGCAGCGGCCAGGCTCGCGAGAGATATCGATCGATCATCTAGACT
>DASUHT010000006.1:0-32642 GCA_036273335.1 Gaiellales bacterium
AGGTGCGCCCGTCGTTCGCCGGCGAGCAGCTTCCGCCCGGGCTGCGGGCGGTCGTTGGCCGCCGGACCTGACTAGCCGCCTTTGCGCGCGGCCGGCGCCCGCCAGGCGGCCTCCCGCCTGACCCAGATGTCGGTGACGATCTGATGCGGATGCCGGAAGCCGGCGCGACCGCCGGAGGCGATCACCGTTTGCACATCGGACGCGCTTGTGCGCGGCTCCGACGCCGGATCGATTGCCAGTGCAGTGGCCATGCCAGGACCCCCGTCCAGGATGTGGTCGGCCACAGACCCCGTGGCCCACTCGAGTTATCGGCCGATCCTGCCGCCGTTGCCATACCCATATTGGGTAATCGCAAAGGATCCTATGCAAACGGCACGAGTGGCTCGTGTTCGCGGCGGTACACTTGTGAGACCGATGCGTCCGAGGCTTCCCAACCTGCTCACGGGAGCCAGGCTGGTGGCCGTGATTCCCTTCGCCATCCTCCTGGCGACGGCTGACAACGGCGAGAGTACCGCCGCCGCGGCGATCTTCGTGGGCGCCTCGCTGACCGACTACCTGGACGGCTACCTGGCCCGCAGCATGCATGCGGTCAGCCGCTTTGGGACGATCGTCGATCCGTTGGCCGACCGCCTGCTGATCAACTCGGCCGTGATCCTGCTCGTCTACCACGGTCGGCTGGAGTGGTGGCTGGCGGCGCCGCTCCTGATCCGCGATGCCTACCTCCTGATCATGTTCGAGCGCCGCCACATGTTCCGCCAGGTGCACGTCTCGATGACCGGCAAGGTCGCCACCGCCACCATCATGGTGGCGCTGGCCGCGACCATGCTCACCGCAGCGGGGTGGCCGCAGGTGCTCTATGCGATCGGCCTCGGGATCTCGCTGGCCGCCGGCATCCAGTACGCGATCCGCACTCAGGGAGGGCTGACATCGTCAAGGCCGTCGTGATGGCCGGCGGCGAGGGCACCCGCCTTCGCCCGCTGACCTCGAACCAGCCCAAGCCGATGGTCTCGATCGCCGGCAAGCCCTGCATCGAGCACATCGTCCACCTCCTGCGCCGCCACGGGATGGACGACATCGTGGTCACCGTGGCCTACCTGCCGCAGGTCATCCGTGGCTATCTGGGCGACGGCGAGGAGCTGGGGGTCAACCTTCGCTACTCGGTCGAGGAAACGCCGCTGGGCACCGCGGGCAGCGTCAAGAACGCCGGCGAGCTTCTGGACGACACGTTCCTGGTCATCTCCGGCGACGCGCTCTGCGACTTCGACCTGACGGCGCTGGTCGATCGCCACCGGGAGAGCGGGGCGGTCGCCACGGTCGGGCTGAAGGCGGTCGACAACCCGCTCGAGTTCGGCGTCGTGATCACCGACGAGGACGGCCGGATCGAGCGCTTTCTGGAGAAGCCGTCCTGGGGCCAGGTGTTCTCTGACACCATCAACACCGGCGTCTACGTGCTCGAGCCGGAGGTGCTGCGGTCAATCCCGGAGGGCGAGCCGTTCGACTTCTCGAAGCAGCTCTTTCCGCAGCTCCTGCAGCGCGGAAAACGGCTGTTCGGCCACATCTGCGAGGGCTACTGGCAGGACATCGGCAACCTCGACCAGTACCGCCAGGCGAACTTCGACGCCCTCGACGGCCACGTGCAGCTCGAGATCTCGGGCGTCCGCCTGCGTTCCAACGTCTACCTGGGCGACGGCGTCCAGCTGGCCGACCTGGGCCAGCTCGAGGGGCCTGTCTACGTCGGCAACTACTGCAAGATCGACCCCGACGCGCGGATCGGGCCGCACGCCGTGCTGGGCGCAAACGTGGTGGTCAAGGATGGAGCCGAGGTCGTTCGCAGCGTGCTCGACGCGGGCACCTACGTCGGCCGCAGCGTGCGCTGTGAGGGGGCGATCGTCGGCAAGCGGGTGGACATCCGCGACCACGCCGTGCTGCACGACGGCGTCGCGGTCGGCGACGAGTGCTCGATCGGTGCCCAGACCGTGCTCTCGCCGGGCGTCAAGGTGTACCCGTTCAAGACCATTGAGGCAGGCGCGGCGATCCGCACCAACCTGATCTGGGAGTCGCGGGGGATCACCACCGTATTCGGCCGCGACGGCGCCGCCGGGCTCGTCAACGTGGACATCCCGCCGGACGTGGCGGCACGACTGGGCATGGCGTTCGGGACGGTGCTGCCGAAGGGCGCCCGGGTGGTGACCAGCCGGGACACGCACCCGGCGTCGCGGATGATCAAGCGGGCCATCATCTCGGGCCTGACCGCCGCCGGCAGCTCGGTGTCCGACCTCCGGCTCGCGCTGCCGTCGGTGAACCGGCACGAGATGAAGGTCGACCAGCGGGCCAGCGGCCTGCACGTGCGGGTCTCCGGCGACGAGCCGGATGTCGTTCAGGTGCAGTTCTTCGAGCCGCCGGGGATCCTCGTCCCGGACGCCGTCCTGCGCTCGATCGAGCGCTGCTACACCCGGCAGGAGTTCCGCCGCGTCGCGGCGGCCGAGATCGGCACCATCAGCCAGCCCACGCGGGCCACCGAGAGCTACCTGCAGGAGCTGCTGTCGTCGCTCGACGCTGAGGCAATCGCCGATCGCAACTTCCGCATCGCACTCGACTACCGGCATTCGCCGGCGTCCGTGGTGATGCCCAGCCTGGTCGGCGATCTGGCGGCCGAGATGGTCTCGCTGAACGGCTTCGTCGGCTCCGGCCAGCCGCTCCGGAGGACCGAGCTGGATGCCTCACTGCACGACACGGGGCAGCTGGTGAACGCGATGGGGGCGGACATCGGGATCGTCATGGACGGCCCGGCCGAGCGGATCTGGCTGATCGACGAGCAGGGAGTGCCGATCGATCCCGAGACGACGCTGCTGATGCTGATCCGCGAGCTCGCCGAGATGACGCCCAGCGGCGACCTGCTGGTGCCCAGCACCGAGACCTCGCTGGTCGAGGTGGTGGCCGGCGACGCCGCCGCCCGCGTGCGCCGGACGACCGCATCTCTGCAAGCGCTCCTCTTCGAGGCGGCCGCCGGCGGCGTGGTGTTCGCCGGCGCCTCCGGCGGCGGCTACGTGTTCCCGGAGTTCCTGCCCGCCTACGACGCCGTGATGTCCATCGGCAAGGTGCTCGAGGTCGTCGCCCACTCGGGGCGGCCGCTCAGCGAGCTCGTGGCCGACCTGCCCGAGTCGGCGATGGTGCGCACGTCCGTGGAGTGCCCGTGGTCGCTGAAGGGGACGGCGATGCGCCGCATCATCGAGGCGACCAAGGGGATGCGCGTCGACAACCGCGACGGGGTCAAGGTGTGGGAGGGCGACGGCTGGGTGCAGGTGACGCCGGACCCGGACGAGCCGGTGTTCCACGTCTGGGCAGAGGGCACGGACGTGGAGGATTCCGAGCGCCTGGAGCAGAAGTACCGCAGCATCCTCGAGGAGGTCGTCTCCGCGGAGCAGGCCGTCGCCCAAACCCTCAACTAGAAGTTGAGGATGAGCGGGCTGCGGGGTACACTGACCGCAACTTCCAGACTGGATGGCACGTATGGACGTCCTGCCCGATTTCACGACCCTGAGCGACCACGATCTGAAGCTGAAGATCGAGCAACTGGTGCGCGAGGAGGAGGAGGTGTCGCGTCAGCGGCGGCTTCTGCACGGCACGATCGACATCCTCCGCGCCGAGCTGGTCGACCGCGTGAAGCGCCGCCAGGGCGAGGAGGCGTCGCCGATCTCCGACGTCGACATCCAGCGGCTGACCGAGATCCTCTCGCACAAGGGGCCGCCACCGGACCTGGCGGCTGAGCTCGAAGAGCTCGATCCGGATTGAGCTGACATGTATTGCCCCGAGTGCGGACACCACAACCGTGAGGGTGCGCGCTTCTGTGGGCGCTGCGGCGCCAGCCTGCTCGAGTCCGACGCGGTCGGCGAGGCCACGGAGGCGTTCTCGGCCATCGACGAGGCCGAGGACCCGGCCGAGGCGGCGGAGGGCTCGTGGCTGGTCATCCGCGTCGGCGGCGGCCGCTCCGGCGAGCAGTTCGGGATCACGCGCGAGCTGACCACGATCGGCCGCGCCCCGCAGTCGGACGTGTTTCTGGACGACATCACGGTGTCCCGCGAGCACGCTCGCATCGAGCGCACCGCCAACGGGCTGGTGCTGACCGACGAGGGCAGCCTCAACGGCACGTACGTGAACCGGCAGCGGATCGAGTCGACGCGCCTGTCGGACGGGGACGAGCTGCAGATCGGAAAGTACCGGCTGACGTTCATCGAGCGAGGCTGAAGCGATGGCCGCCGATCCCGCGCGCAGCGAGCAGTCGTCGAAGCTGACCATCGGCACGGTCTGCAAGATGCTCTCGGAGGAGTTCGGGGACATCTCGATCTCCAAGATCCGCTTCCTGGAGGACCAGAAGCTGATCACACCGCGGCGGACGCCGGGCGGCTACCGCCTGTACAGCGACGAAGACGTCGAGCAGCTGCGCACGATCCTGCGCATGCAGCGGGACGAGTTCCTCCCGCTGCGCGTGATTCGGCAGGTGATCACCCAGGGCGCCCACGGCACCCGCCGGCCGCGCCTGGTCAATCCGGACGACCGGCTGAGCCTCGACCAGCTGCTCTCCGAGACCGACGCCGAGGCGACGTTCGTCCGCGAGCTTCACGAGTACCGGCTGCTGGAGCCGCGCGACCGCGGCGCCGACAAGCCCTATGTGCGCAGCGACGCGGAGATCGTGATGCTCTGCCAGCGGCTGGCGCGCTACGGCGTCGCCGCCCGCCACCTGCGCGCCTTCCGCTCGGCCGTCGCCCGCGAGGCCGGCCTGCTCGAGCAGATCCTCGCCCCGTCCCTGCGCTCGAACAATCCGGAGCGGCGGGAGGCCGGCCTCCGCGAGCTGGACACGCTGGCCGAGATGACCAGCCAGCTGGCCCACCTGCTGCTCGTGCGCGACCTGGGCGAGCTCGCCCGCTGAGCCGCACCGCAGGGGTTCCTTCAGGGCGCCTCGTACTGGATCAGCGAGTGGATGTCGTAGCCGTACAGCTTGTCGCGGCCGGAGAGGAACGCGAGCTCGATCACGAAGGCCACGCCGACAACCTTGGCGCCGAGCTGCTCGACCAGGTCGATCTTCGCCCGGGCGGTTCCGCCGGTGGCCAGCAGGTCGTCGTGGACGAGCACCCGGGCACCGCGGGTGACCGCGTCCACGTGCATCTCCAGAGCGTCGAAGCCGTACTCGAGCGCGTACTTGGCGCCGACCGTGAGGTAGGGGAGCTTGCCGGGTTTGCGGGCGGCGGCGAACCCGCAGCCGAGCCGGTAGGCGAGGGCGGCGCCGAGGATAAATCCGCGGGCCTCGGCGCCGACGACCAGGTCGACCTTGCGCGGCTCCGCCCATGCGGCCAGGTCGTCCACCGCCTGGTGCAGCGCCTGGGCGTCCGCCAGGAGCGGCATGATGTCCTTGAACACGATGCCCGGTCTGGGGAAATCAGGGATGTCGCGGACGTGCGAGCGGAGGTCGACGCGTGCCATGCCGCGCGGATTCTATGGCCTGGGGCGGGCGGCCGCCCCGCCGCCCGCCGCTCATCCCGGCCCTGACATGGGTCGATACCAATTGTGACGATGTACGACATCTTCCGCGCCAGCTACCGCTTCCATTGCCCGGCCCGTCCGGGCGGCGAGCTCGTCCGCGTCCCGCTGTCGGCGTTTCGCAGCGTCGAGCGGCTGCCGGGGGCGGCGCATCCGGCCGTCTACCGGATCACCTACGACTGCAGCTGTGGCGAGGTGCACCCGGGCCTGGCCTCGCACCGCGACCTCGACTACGGGCCGCTGGAGCCGGTCGAGCTGGAGTTCCAGAACCTGCTCACCGGCCGCAGCGAGCCGGTGGCCGACGAGCTGGCCGACCTGGCGCGGGCGCAGGTGCAGCGGGGCAACTGGCCGTGGCGGCTCTACTGCAGCCGCGAGTCGCGGCTAAAGCCGGTGTTCCCGTCCAGCCTGCTCCGGGTGCTTCCCCACGAGCGGGCAGACGCGCTGGTCGGCGTGGCGATGCTCTGCCCGAGCTGCGGCGAGGCGACGCTCAACCTGGTGTCGGAGCCGCACCTGGACGTGCCGTTCTATCACGACCCGGTGGTGCGCTTCCTGGAGCGGCCGTTCGGCGACGCCCGCGACCTGACCCTGGAGCGCTTCCACGCGGCGCTCCACTCCGCGCGCTTCGACAGCGAGCGCTCGTCGCTGGCCGCGTAGCGGCGGCTAGACCGCGGCCCGGCTGATCGTCCCGGCGGGGCGGCCGCGCTGCTCGGTTGCGGTGACCACGCAGTCGCGGCCGCGCCGCTTCGCCGCGTACAGCGCCTGGTCGGCCAGCTCGAACAGCTCGTCGGCGTCGCGGGCGTCGATTGGGAACGTCGCCACGCCGGCGCTGGCGGTGACCAGATCGGGAACGTCGTGGCGGTGCAGGCGGGCCGCTCCCGCCTGCTCGATCGCATGCCGGATGCGCTCGGCGACCACGATCCCGTCCATCGTGCGGCCGGCGACCAGCACCGCGAACTCCTCGCCGCCGAACCGGGCTGCGATGTCGGCATCGCGCTTCTCACGAGTAATGGCATGTCCGACGACCGTCAAGAGGCGATTCCCGGCCGCGTGTCCGTGCCGGTCGTTGAACGCCTTGAAGCGGTCGAGGTCGAGCAGGACGAGGGTGGTGCAGCCGCCGTAGCGGCGGACGCGGGCCAGTTCGGCGGCCAGCGCCTCGCAGAAGAAGTCGTAGTTGCGGAGTCCGGTCAGGCGGTCGGTGAACGTGCGGGCGGCGAGGTCGCGGCCGGCCCGCCGGCGCCGCTCGGCCAGCTCGCCGCTGACCGCCGCGGCGACCGCCAGGGCAACTCTCACCGGCGGGTCGAGGGGCGCCGTGAGCGCGATCGCGACGCCGCCGGCGGCGCCGATCCTGCCGTACGTCCCGGTCACCACTGCGACCGCTAGAGCGGCGAACGCGGGCGCCGCCGGAGCGGGGGAGGCCCATGCGGCCAGGTACAGGAAGAGTGCGGCGCCGATCGATGTCAGACGCCGGCGCGTACGCTCATGGGCCCCCGGCACAGGCGGACGCTATCCGCCGCCTCGGACGGCGGCCGTCCCGCTAGCGCGACCAGAACTGGAGGCGGCGCGCGGTCGGATCCTCGTCGCGCGGTCGCTCCTCCCGCGAGCCCTCCTCGCGGGCCGGCCGCTCGCCGCCGTCGCCGTTCTGGCGGGCGGGCGCAGAGCCGGTCTGCTGGAGCTTGCGGGCGTACGACTCGAGGTCCGCCTCGCGCCGCTGCAAGGCGCTGGAGAGCTCGCTGAGGCGCCGTTCCTGGGCCTGCAGCTCGACCTCCTTGTCGCGGAGCGCTGCGTGCAGGGTCTCCAACGACTTGCCGTTGCCGCCGTTCCGGCCCAGCAGCCCGCCGCGGCGACCGCCGCTCGGCTCCTCGACGGCCTCGCTGATCATCGTCTCCAGCTGCTCGCGCTGGGCGGTCCGATGCTGGTCGATCTCGGAGATCCGCCGCTGCAGCACCGCCCGCTCGCGGGCGACCGCATCCTCGGCGTCCTGGAGGGCCGCCCGCTGGGCGTCCAGCTCGGCCTCGACGCGGTCGGCGCGCACCGTCAGCCGGGCCACCTCCACCTCGCGCTCCTTCATCTGCGCCTCGCGCAGCTCCAGCTTGTCGTGCCGGTCGTCGAGCTCGCGCTCCCGCTCGTCCAGTGTGTCCTGGCGGCGGTCGAGCCGGGTCTCCCGACGCTCCATGTCACCCTCGGCCATCGACTGCCGCGCCTCGCGCTCGCGGAGGTTGGCGGCCAGCCGCTCGAACTCGGTGGCGGCCTTCGCCTCGGCGTCGGCCAGCATCCGCTCGGCCTGCTTCTGCATCCGCTCGGCCTCCCGGCGCTGGCCCTCGATCTGGGTCTTGTCCGCGGTGAGGCGGCGCTCGTCCTCGGTGACCTGCTGCTGGCGCACGTCGAACTCGGCCAGGCGCTTGGTCACGTCCGCGAGCTGCGTCTCCTTCTCGGCCAGCTCGGCGGTGCGGGTGTCGGCCAGAGCGATCCGCTCCTCGGCATCCCCTCGCATCGCCTCCAGGCGCTCGACCTCCGCCTGCGCCTCCTGCCGCGCCTTCTCCGCTTCCTGGCGGCTGCGCTCGACGTCCCGCAGCTCCTGCTCGCGGGTGCTCAGGGCGGCCGAGGCCGCCTCGATCTCGGTCCTTCGCCGGTCGAGCTCGGCCAGCTGCTCCTCGACGTGCTGCAGCTCCTGCTCACGCTGGGCCAGGCCGGCGATCCGCTTTTCGGCGGCGGCCACCCGGCGGTCGGCGTCGGCGCTCTTCTCGGCCAGCTTCTGCTCGGTGCTCTCGACGCGCCCGGCGCGGGCCTCGATCGAGCTCATCTCCTCGGCCGTCGCCTGCTGTGCGGAGGCCAGCTCGTCGAACGCCTTGGCCAGCTCGGTCTCGCGGATGTCGCAGCTCTTCAGCCGCTGCTCGGCCTCGGCGGTGGACGCCTGGAGCGTGCCCTCCCGCTGCGCCAGGTTGGCGTCGCGGGCCTTCAGCTGCTCCTCGACGGCGGCGATCGATGACTCCCGATCCAGCATGTCCTTCTGCGCGCCCTCGAGGTTGAGCTCCTTCTGGGTGAGCACCTTCTCGGTCTTCTTTGCCCGCACCTCGCGGTCGCTCAGGTCGGCCTCGAGCTGGTTCAGGCGGGCCTCCCGCTCGGCCAGCTCGGCGGATCCGAGGGCGCCCGAGTCGCGCATCTGGGCGATCGCCGCATCCAGGTCGCGCTCGACCCGCTCCCGGTTGCCCTTCTCGTGCTTGACCTGGGACTCCAGGGTGGCCACCGACTCCTGCAGCTCGGCGATCCGCGCCTGGGCCGCCTTGTCGGCGTCGGCCGGACTTGCCGTGCCGGCCTGCTCGAGCTCCTGGCGCGCCGTCTCCAGTTCGTCCTCGAGCTCGGCCAGCCGCGCCTCGAGGGACCCGATCCGCTCCATGTCGGCGCCGCTTCGGCTGCTGCCGGTTCCGCCCGAGATCCCCTCCTGGACGGCCAGCGCCGCCTCGCGCTTGGCCAGCTCGCGCTCGCGGCGGGCGAGGCGCGCCTCACGTTCGGCGAACACGACCTTCGCCTGCTCCTGGAGCGCCGACTGCTCGCGCTGCAGGCGATCCTCGGCCTGCTGCAGCTGATGCATCCGGTCCTCCATGGCACGGCGCAGGCCGCTGGTGGTCGGCTCGTGCTCGGGAGTCGGGGTGGTCTCGACGTCGTCGCTCATGGTCGGTTGTCTCTCCGTGAGGTGGTGGATCAGGGATGGATATGTGCTTGCAACGACCCGGGAGAGAGCGCCTGGCCGGGGCACTCCTGGTGCTGATATCGGCGGGATCAGGCCACGGCTTGAGGGGCGGCGGCTTCCTCGATCGGGGGATGGCCGCGTCTGCCGCCGGGTCGATATCAGTCCCGGGAACAGCGAGCGCAGCCGCGGTCTCGGGCACCGCTGAGCGCCTCGGGCCCCATTCCGGCCCACCGGCCGGCGTTTTCCGCCCGGCGGGCGCCCTGCTCCAGGCGCCCCGTCGGACCATGGAAAAACGCCTCCGAAAGCCGCTCGAATCGCGGTTTTCGGAGGCGCCGGAAGACCCATGGAGGCTCCGGCCGGCGCCGGGCCTCGCGGTTACCGTCCCCACCGTTGTCAGTCGCGCTCATGGAAACCGTGAGTGCTGTCGATATGACGCGGACGGATGTCTGTGTCGAATTTACCAGCCCTTAATACCCATTTGCGAGCTCCCTGTCTTGGTGTGAGTACCCCGAACGAGGGATAGAGTACACACCCGTCCAGGGTATGTCAAGTCATGACAATCAGCCCCCCACTGGCCCTCCGTAATCTGTCATGGATCCGCGTGTTCGCCGTGCTGCTGAGTGCGCTGGCGGCCGCAGCGTTGGTCGTCTCGATTACCTACGGCGGGCTCGGCCACTGGCCGGCGCTGATCGCGCTGGCGTCGGTGGCGATGATCGCCGAGCGGCAGGGGCTGGAGATCTCGCCGGGCCTGTATGTGTCGGTGTCGTTCCTGCCAATGGCGCTTGCAGCGGTGATCTACGGGCCGGGGGAGTCGGCCCTGATCGGCGCGGTGACGATGCTGCTCGACTACCAGGGCTGGCCACTCGAGCGCTCGGCGATCTACACGGCGGGGCGGACGCTGACCGGCGCCGCAGCTGGGTTTGCGGCCGTTGCGGTCACCCACGGCAGCACCTCGCCGTCGCTGCCGCGGCTGGTCATCGCGTCGGTAGCGGCGGCGCTGGCGGACATGTGTGTGAACATGGCCGTCACCGGCATCACGCTCTCGCTACGCGGCCGGCTCGGGCTGCGCGGGCTGTGGCGGATGGTGCGCGGCTCGGTGGTCGTCTCGATGGCCCTCTACGCGCCGATCACCGCGCTCTTCGCGTACGCCTACAACGGCGCGGGGGAGTGGGTCCTGATCTTCTTCCTGATCCCGGTGCTGGCGGCCCACCTGAGCCTCGACATGCACGCCCGCCAGGCGCGGCTGATCGGCGAGCTGGAGCAGACCAACGACCAGCTCGTGCGCACGAACATCCACCTGCAACGGGTGAACCTGAGCTTCGCCGAGGCGATGGTCAGCGCGCTGGACGCCCGGGACGACTGGACGGCCGACCATTCGGCGCACGTGGCGCTCTACTCGCGGGACATCGCCGAGGAGCTGGAGATCGCCGACGAGGACGTCGCGCGTGTGCACCTGTGCGCGCTGGTACACGACATCGGCAAGATCGGCGTCCCGGCGGAGGTGCTGGAGAAGACCTCGGCGTTGAATGACGAGGAGTGGGCGGCCATGCGCGAGCATTCGGCGATCGGCGCCACGATCCTGGGCCAGGTGGCCGGCTACGGTGACGTCGCGGCGGTCGTGCGCAGCCACCACGAGCGCTGGGACGGCGCCGGCTACCCGGACGGCCTGGCGGCTGACCAGATCCCGCTGATGTCGCGGATCATCGCGGTCGCCGACTCCTACAACGCCATGACCAAGGACCGCCCGTACCGTCGCGCGATGGCGCCCGAGGAGGCGGTCAAGCAGCTCCAACTGGGTAAGTGGAGCCAGTTCGACGGCGACCTGGTGGAAGCGTTCCTGCGCGTACTCGAGCGCGAGTCGGAGCCGTACCTGCGGGGCACGCTGGTCAGCTTCTCGGTCGAGTCGGTGAATCACCCCGACCTGGTCGCGACGCCGGACGAGCGTCCGATTCGCCAGGCCCGCGTCGCCTGACGGCGAGGCTCAAGCCGGCGGCCGGGAATCCCGATAGGGGATCGAGATGTCCGACCTCCACCTGATGCGCGTTCTCGCGGCCGCTACAGCTGCTCTGGCGTCGCCGGACGCCGATCCCGGAGTCATAGACCGGGTGCTCGAGAACCTGCCCGCACAGGCCGGCCTGGAGTGCCGGATGCGTCTGGCGCCGGAGGGGCTTCGGGTCGACTGGCAGACGCCGCCCAGCGCCTCCCAGGAGGCGTTCGCGGACGTGCTCGCCCAGGCGGTGCAGCTGGCCGTGGCAGCGGCCGGCCAGGAGAGCCCCGGTGTGCTCGACCCGGCAGGCTTCGCCGCCGCGGTCGAGCGCGGCGTGGCCGCCGCCCGCTGGCGCGGCGGACGGGTGTCGATCGCGGTCTTCGACGTCTACGGACTGGTGCTGGGGCCTGGCATCGACGAGTCGGGGATGGTCGCCCGGGTCGGCTCGCTGGCCCGTTCGGCCGTTCGCCAGAATGACGTCGTCGGCCATCTCGGCGCCGCCCGCTTCGCCTTGCTCCTTCCCGGCGGCGGGAGCTTCGAGGCCCGGTCGGCCTTCAAGCGCGTTCGCCAGGCCGTGGCCGGCGCACCGGAAGGTGTCGAGTGCGGCGCCGCAGGATTCGCCGAGCTGACCGCCGAGCTGACAAGCGCCGCAGCGCTCCTGGCCGCCGCCGCCGACCGCCAGGCCGATGCCCGCCGCCGGCTCGCCTACCTGGGCCCCGGCGACCCGCTGCATCCGCTCGCCGGCTGACCGGCCGGGGTGGACGGGTCGGATCGCCGATTCTTCCGTAACTTGACATAACCGGCATTATCGTGCGTGGGCGGTGGAGGGCCGCACGCGGTTGACCGGCGCCACCCTGTGACGCATTTCTTACGGTGCCTGGCACCGTAAAGATCGCCGCGGCGGAACGTCAAGACGGTCTGGCGAGGCGGACATCGGGGAACCACGGCGCGCGGCGCTGACCAGTGCGCCGCGGTCGCACGCAGCAGTTGATCTGCGTGTGACACATTCGTGTCGGTGCCTGGCCCCGTACAGGCCGGGCGGCCGTCAGGCGGCCCGGGTAACCTTGTCGCGGTCAGCTCATCAGCGAAGGAGGCAGGCACCGTGGAGGTTGCACTTTCCCGGCGGCTCACCGCCGAGGCAATCGGCACGTTCGGATTCTTCTTTCTCGGCTTCAGCGGGATCGCCGCGTCCGTCTCGCGACCCGGTGCGATCCTCTCCAGCGGCGTCGCGCTCGGCTTCGGCGGCGGCCTGGCGCTGATGATCTTCGCGTTCGGCCACATCTCCGGCGGCCACTTCAACCCGGCGGTCAGCGCCGGCCTGGCGGCGGGCGGCCGCTTCCCGGCCGGCGATGTGCTGCCCTACTGGGCTGCGCAGATCGTCGGCGGTCTGGTCGCGGCGCTGCTGGCCAAGGCGGTGTACCCCGGGCACGTGGGGCCGTTCCTCGTCAGCACGCCAACCGTCAGCGACTCCAAGGCGTTCGTGTTGGAGCTCGTCGGCACGCTCCTCTTCGTGATGTTGATCAGCGCGGTCGCCACCGACAAGGAGGCGCCCTGGAACGGGATCTTCGCGCCGGTCGCGATCGGCGGCTTCATCTACGTGGCGGCGACGGTCATCGGCCCCTTCTCCAGCGGGTCGTTCAACCCGGCTCGTTCGCTGGCGCCGGCGATCGTCCAGGGTGACTTCTCGAATCTCTGGGTGTTCATCTTCGGCCCGCTGATCGGCGGCGTCCTGGGCGGCCTCGCCTATACGGGCCTGCGCAGCCTGAACGAACCCTGACGGCTCAGTGCGGCCGCGGAGCCGGCTCCGGCTCGGCCGGCTTCGGCACGCTGGCGTTCCAGGGCAGCCGGCGCAACGTCAGCATGATCGCGATTCCGCCCAGGATGATGTAGGTGAGCGTGATCGCAAACTGCATGCCGACGCTGAACGAGAGCACGGCCGAGGTCGGCGCAGCGTTTCGGAACATGTAACCCAGGAGCGCCTGCTGCGGCCCCACGCCGCCGGGCGTCAGCGGCAGCAGCGTCGCCGCGCTGCCGGCGGTCAGGGCAAGCAGCGCGTCTACCGGCGAGGCGGGGATCCGGAAGGCCTGCAGGAACCAGTACATGGCCGCCGCCCGGCAGCCCCAGCCGGCCAGCTGCACGGCCGCCACGGTGGTCAGGTAGCGCCTGGGCGTGCGCAGGATGGCGAAGCCGTCAGCGATCCGCTCCCAGACCGACGTCACCCGCCGCTCGATGTAGGTGAAGAAGATGCCCAGGCTGATCAGGACGATCGCCAGCACGAAGATGACCACCCGCTCGTTGGCCACCAGCACTGTCCACTCCCAGGTGCCCAGGCGGCCGATGGCGGGCAGCTGCGGGATGCGGCCGGTCGCATAGGCGGCGATCAGCAACCCCGGCCCGATCACTGCGTCCAGCATCGTCTCGCAGAAGAGGCTGGAGGTGATCGTGGTGTAGGCGGCACCCGGCATCGAGCGGTGGGCGATGTAGATCTTCATCACATCGCCGCCGCGCGCCGGCAGGATCGAGTTCACGCCGACGCCGGCGAAGTAGGCGCCGGCGATGCTGCGGTAGCGGACGCGCCCCGGGTACCCGGCCTGCAGGATGTTCCGCCAGGCGGCCGAGCGCAGCGTCAGGTTGGCGACGCTGAACGCGAGGGCGACCGCCAGCGCCCCCAGCCGGACGTCCGCCAGCCGGGAGGAGAACACCGTCGTCGCATGCCAGAACGCGTGGAGCGAGTTCACTCTCCGTAGTTTGCCAGCGGTGGTTTGCCGGTAGCCGCCATGGCGCCGCCGACGCTTGCCTGGCCGCTACTCGTGGCCGCGCAGGAACTCGCGCAGTGCGGGATTGCGGCTCTCCAGCTCGCGCAGCGCCCGCGTCTCGATCTGACGCACGCGCTCCCGGGTGACGCCGATCTCGCTCCCCACCTGCTCGAGCGTTGCCGGCTCGCGATTGTTGAGGCCGAAGCGCGCCTCCAGCACGTGCCGCGTCCGCTCCGAGAGCTCGCCCAGCGCGTCCGTGAGCAGGCGCTCGCGCTCGACGCGGGCGAGCTGGTCGTCGGGACGCCGCGTATTGGTGTCCTCGACCATGTCGGCGAAGTTCGACTCGCCGTCGCCCACCGGCGTCTCCAGTGAAACCGGGTCCTCGGTCATCCGCTGCAGCTCGAGTACGCGCTCGATCGGCAGCTCCAGCTCGGCCGCCAGCTCGCTCGGCAGCGGGTCGCGGCCCAGCTGCTGGGTCAGCTTGCGGTTGGCCCGGTAGAGCTTCTTCACCTGGTCGAGGACGTGCAGCGGAAGCCGGATCGTGCGGCCCTGGTCGGCGATCGCGCGCGACATCGACTGGCGGATCCACCAGGTGGCGTAGGTCGAGAGCTTGTAGCCGCGCCGGTAGTCGAACTTCTCGACCGCCCGCATCAGGCCCATGTTGCCCTCCTGGATCAGGTCGAGCAGGGGCACACCGGACGACGAATAGGCGCGGGCCATGCTGATCACCAGTCGCAGGTTGGCCTCGACCAGGCGGTCCTTGGCCTCCATGTCGCCGAGGTCCTTGCGCCGCGCCAGCTCGAGCTCCTCGGCGTGCGTGAGCAGCGCGCCGTCGCCGATCTGGCGGACGTAGGTGTGCAGCAGGTCGACCGCCGGCGCCGGCGCGTCGGTCAGATCGAGCGTGGGCTCTTCGGCGTCGACGTCGTCGAGCTCGGCGGCCGGCTTTGCGGCCGCGGCACGCTCGTCGTCAATGGGGGCAGCGCTCACGAAGTCATCCAATCTCCGGTCACATGGCGGACGGCCGAGGCGTCTCGCCCCGATACTTCAGAATCGGCTGCGAGGGCACTTCTCTTGAGCGTCTGGCATCGTCCGCGCATGAACCCCGCGATCTGGCGGTTCGCTCACCAGCGGAGTCCGGACTTGCGCTTCGTCGGATGTGTGTTAGCGCCCCCGGGGGATGCGGGCGGCCGCCCGGCCCGCCGACAATCAGTCCATGATCGAACGCTCCCCCTTCTCGGCTGCCACGCCCACCGCCGACGACCTGGCTCGCATCCAGACCAGCTGCTCGCACGCCCGCGTGCCCGACGAGCCGGCCGTTCGCGGCTACCGCTACATCGACGTGGGCGGCGATGCTGCCCCGTTCTACCTGCGCCGGCTGAGCGCCGGCCCTATAACCGGCGCCATCACCCTGACGGCGCCGATCGAGCTCTCATCGGCCGAGGAGGCCGAGCGCGGCGCTCCGGCGCTTGCCCGGGCAGGCGTCACGATCGGCGTCAACAGCGTTCCCTGGTCGAGCCTGGTCGACCAGAAGATCAGCGGTGGGGTCTGGCAGGACCTGATCCGTCAGGCGCTTGCGGAACTCAGCCAGCTCGACCTGATCGACGCCGGCGAGTGCCCGATCTGCGCCGGCTAGAGCTGGCGCGCTAGGCGATCCGGCCCTCGGCCGAGACGTTGATCCCCTGCTGCTCGAGCCGCTTGCGGATCAGGTACTGGAAGGTCGACCAGGCGCCGCGGCGGGCGTCGAACATCCGGTAGACCTGCCACTCCGTGAGCATCGAGGGATCGCTGCGGCGGGCCTGCGCCCAGTCGGCGAACTTGGGCAGGCGGCCGCTGCGCACGGCCAGGGTGGCGCCCTGGTCGATCGCCCGCTCCAGCCGCTCCTCCCCCACCGGGACGTCGAACCCGGCCAGCTTGAGGGCGTTGTTCAGCGACCCGAAGGTGTGCCAGTAGAGCGACTTGGAGGGCATCGCACCCTTGCGGGCCTCGATGTCCTTGGCGGTGGGCACGCGCCCGAGCTCGTCGCCGAGCTCGCGGAGCAGGCGCAGCAGCTCGTCCTTGGTCGCGAACCTGCGCGGCACCAGCCCGGCCAGCCGCTTGGCGCGATTCCACGACTTGAAGTGCTCGATCACGGTCTGCGGGTGCACCGTCGTGCCCGGGTCAGCCTCGAACTCGCGCATGGTCGGCGACCGGCCCAGCCGCTTGGCACAGGCGCGCAGCTCCTCGAGGATGTGCTCGTCGGAGTAGCGCTTGCGCATCCCGGTCTGGAATGCCTCGAGCTCGCCCCGGTCGATACCCTCGATCGCGCTGTACACCGTCTTCCGCCTCATTCCCCCACTCTCCGCGTGCACCAGCCTCATACGAGCTTATAGCAAACACGCTGATGGCGGCAAGCAGAGCGCAACCTCTTGGCATCGCGTCAAGCACGACCATTCGTTCTCAGAGCAGGCTCCCGTTGGGCGCTCGCAAGGTAGGATGTCCGCCGTGAAGCTCCGGGCTCCCAGCCGTGACGAGGAACGGTTTTGCCGGCTTATGCAAGCCGCCGAGCGGATGCGGGCGCGGGCCTGGATCGGCTACCTCGACTCGACACGGGAGGCCGAGTGCTACGACGAGGACGAGCCCGAGGCCTGGAACCGTCTCCAGGAGCGGCTGGCGGCGATCGACCAGGAGCTGCTGCACGCCGTCGGAGACGGCTGACTCGACGATGAAATTCACGGCCAAGGTCGCGGCCGCACGGGCCGTGGCCGGGCTGTCCCGCGTGACCCGCACCGGTGGCGGCACCACAGCTCCCGGCAAGCTGCTGCTGTCGCTCGACCACGACGCGATCCGACGCCTGGCCGCGCGCCTGGAGCGCGGCTCCGTTGTCATCTCGGCCACCAACGGCAAGACGACGACGGCCAAGATGCTGGCCGGCCTGCTCGAGCCGGAGCTCGAGATCTGCCACAACCGGTCGGGTGCCAACCTGACGTCGGGTGTGGCAACGGCGCTGCTCGACTCGGCGGGCAAGAGCGTCGGTGTGTTCGAGGTCGACGAGGCGGCGCTGCCGTCCGCCAGCGCGGCGCTCGATCCGGCCGTGCTGGTGCTCGGGAACCTGTTCCGCGACCAGCTCGACCGCTATGGCGAGCTGGAGGCGATCGGCGCCGCCTGGGCCGAGCTGACGGGCGGCCTCGAGGCGTCCTGCACGCTCGTTCGAAACGGCGACGACCCGCTGCTTGCCTCACTCCCCAGCGGCGCTGCCGGCACGGTCACCTTCGGGATCGCCGACTCCAGCGCCGCCCTCGCCGAGATGCCGCACGCCGCCGACTCCAAGTGGTGCGCGCGCTGCGGCCACCGCCTCGTCTACACCGCGGTCTTCCTCGGCCACCTGGGCGGCTGGGAGTGCCCCGCCTGCGGCAACCGCCGGCCGGCCCTCGACGTGAGCGCCGCGGCGATCGAGCAGGAGGGCCTGGACGCCTGCTCGTTCACCCTGCAGACGCCGCTTGGCGAGCGCCGCGTGCGTCTGCCGGTGGCCGGCATGTACAACGTCTACAACGCCCTCGCGGCAGCCGCGGCGGCGCATGCGTTGGGCGGTGTCGAGCTCGACCGCATCGTCACAGGGCTGGAGCGCTTCGACCCCGCGTTTGGGCGCTTCGAGCGGGTATCGGTGGGCGGCGAGGAGGCGTTGCTCCTGCTGGTCAAGAACCCGGCCGGGGCGAACGAGGTGCTACGTACCCTGGCCCTGGACGAGCGGCCGAAGCGCCTGCTCATGGCGCTCAACGACCGCACCGCCGACGGCCGCGACGTGTCCTGGATCTGGGACGTCGACTTCGAGCTGCTGGCGCCGGCTGCGGTCGTCACCACCGGCACCCGCGCCGCCGAGATGGCCCTGCGGCTGGCCTACGCCGGCGTCGACGATCAGCGGATGATCGTCCAGCCCGACCTGGAGGCGGCGCTCGACCGGGCGCTTGCGGATGGCGATGGGCCGCTCTACCTGCTGGCGACCTATACGGCGATGCTCGACCTGCGCGGGGTCCTGGCCGACCGCGGCATCGTCCGTCCCTACTGGGAGGCCGAGTGAGCTCGCTGGTCGTCGCCCACCTCTACCCGGAGCACCTGAACATCTACGCCGACCGCGGCAACATGATGGTGCTGCGCGATCGCTGCTTGCGCCGCGGGATCGGCTTCGAGCTGATTCCCTGCGGCCCTGGCGACGGCACGCCCAGGGCCGACCTCTACTACCTGGGCGGCGGCCAGGACCGCGACCAGTCGCTGGTCGCGGCCGACCTGCTGCGGCGGGCCGGCGAGCTGCGGGCGGCGGCCGACTCCGGCTCGCTGGTGCTGGGAGTCTGCGGCGGCTACCAGATGCTCGGCCACCGCTACCTCGCCCGGGACGGGCGGGAGATTCCGGGCGTGGGGCTGGTCGACCTGGAGACGAGCGCCGGCGAATCCCGGATGATCGGAAACATCAGCATTCGCTGCGAGCTGGACGGCCAGGAGCTGGTGGTGGTCGGGTTCGAGAACCACGCCGGGCGGACGCAGCTGGGCCCGGGCGTGCAGCCGCTGGGGCGGGTGCTCCACGGCAACGGCAACAACGGTCGGGACGGCGGCGAGGGAGTGCTGGCCGGCGGTGTCATCGGCACCTACATCCACGGCCCGCTGCTGCCCAAGAACCCGGCGCTTGCGGACTGGCTGATCCGGCGTGCGCTGGCCGCCCGCGAGGGCGAGGTGGAGCTGGAGCCACTGGACGACGGGCTGGCCGAGCAGGCCCGCCGGGTCGCCCTCCGCCTGGTCGAGAGCTGAGGCTGCTCAGGCGCCGGGGTCGTGCGCCGCCAGGAATTCGCCGACGACCTGGTGGAAGCGCTCCGGCTCCTCCTCGTGGGGCATGTGCGAACTCTCGTCGAAGAGCACCCACTGCGATCCTGGGATGTTTTCGTGGATCGTGCCGGCGATCAGCGGCGTCGCCTCGTCGTAGCGGCCGGAGATGACGAGCGTCGGGATCGTGATCTCGCCCAGGCGATCGATGATGTTCCAGGTCCGCAGTGTGCCGATGCAGTGAAACTCGCTGGGGCCGTTCATGGTCAGGTAGACCTCGTTCGGCAGCTGCTCGAAGGAGCGGGCGACTCCGGCGGTGTGCGGGACGCGGCAGACATGGCGGTCGTAGAACTCGTCGCACGCCGCCAGGTACTCGGGATCGTCCGTGGTGCCCGCCTGCTCGTGCTTGAGCAGGGTGGCCTGAACATCCGGGGGCAGGTCGCTGCGCAGCCGGTTTGCCTCCGACACCCACTGCTCCATGCTGGCCGGCGAATCGCAGACGAGCAGGCTGGCGACACCGGACGGCTGGGTGAGCGCGTACTCCATGCCCAGCATGCCGCCCCACGACTGGCCGAGGATGTGCAGCTCGTCGAGGCCGAGGGCGTCGCGGATGACGTCGACCTCCTCGACGAAGAGGTCGACCGTCCACATGTCGGGGTTGGGGCCGGGGAGCTTGGAGTGGCCGCAGCCCAGCTGGTCGTAGAAGATGACGCGCCGGCCGCCGTTTGCGAGCGCCGCCATCGACTCCATGTAGTCGTGGGTGCCGCCGGGGCCGCCGTGCAGGCAGAGGAGCGGCAGGTGGCCCGGCTCCTCCCCCTCTCCGACGATCTGGTACCAGGTGCTGTGACCCTTGTAGGGCACGCGGCCCTCGGTGCGGGGAAGTGTGTCTGTCATGGCCTGACTATTCCATATCGCGCTACGGCGGCGCGACCCACCGCCGCTGGTGGCGCCAGCGCTGGATGGTACGCCGGCTGGGCGGGCGGGCCGGGCCGTCGCCGTAGCGGCGGCGGACGGTGCGGAGCACCGCCTCGGTAGCGCGGCCGGCCTGGAAGGCGCGCTCGACCACGGCGCGAAGCTCGGGCCACGCGTAGGAGCCCGGTCGAGGGCGCTCGGGGCGGTCGCGGATCGAGCGCAGGTGCGCCTCCAGGGCCTCCTGGCGGGCGACGGTGAGGCAGCCGTTGGCCGCCCACAGCCGGGACAGCGTGAGGACGAAGTCGCGGCCGCCGCGCTGGTGCTGGAAGTCGGGGGAGGCGTGACCGGCGCAGAGCCAGATGGTGACGCCGTGCGTCATCCCGACCTGGACGGTGCGGCCGCGGGTGCGGTCGACGCAGATAGCGCACACCTGCTGCTTGGTCGGGACGTTGCGAGCCTTGTACAACGTGGGAACTCGGAGCATGCCTCGATTCTGCGGCGTCTCCGCTCGCGTGTGGGTGTCAGGTTGTCACGAGCTTGCCGCAATCGTGTGCCCGCGAGTGGGCAGGTGTGTGTGGGGGCGTGGGGCCTTGGTGCGGTGTATCGCGGGGCCGGGGCAACACCAAGTGGCACCTCGACGACGCGTCAAGTGGCACTCGAGAAGGCACCGAGGAAACTGGCACCGGCCCAAGTGGCACCTCGCCGATCCGCCAAGTGGCGTCGCCGCGCTGCAGAGGTGCCGCCCCCCTGGACTGGGTAGATTGCCCGCGGTGTCCGGCGCGCCTCCCACCGCTGTCCTGGCCGCCTTCGGGGCAGATGGCCCGCCATCGAGACTCGAGGGCGGACAGGCGGATGCGTGGACGGCAGGCGGGTTGGTGTTCAAGCCGCTCGACGTCAGTGAGGAGGAGCTTGGCTTCCAGGCCGATCTTCTTTCGACGCTCCCCCAGGACGGCTTTCGCGTGTCAGCGCCTTACCGGGGCGCAGGCGGCACACTGGTCGTGCGCGGCTGGACGTGCTTCGAGCGCCTGCCCGGCAATCACGAGGAGGGCCGGTGGGCCGAGATCATCGACGTCGGCCGACGCTTCCACGCGGCTCTTCGGGAGGTCCCCGAGCCGGCATTCATCCGGCAACGCACGCACCCATGGTCGATCGGCGACCGCGTCGCGTTCGGGGAGCTTGCTCCAAGCGAGGTTCCGCCGGTGAGGCATCTCTCGCAGCTGCTCGCGTTGAGGCGGCCGGTCGAACAGCCGGCGCAGTTGATCCACGGCGACTTGACCGGGAATGTCCTCTTCTCGTCCGGCTTGCCGCCGGCCATTATCGACTTCTCCCCCTACTACCGACCGGAGCCATTCGCCTCCGCGATAGTCGTCGCAGACGCGCTGGTCTTCGAAGGAGCCGATGAGCGCCTGCTAACAGCCGTCTCCGACGTGCCGGACTTCTCGCAGTACCTGCTTCGAGCGCTCGTCTACCGCCTGGTCACCGATCGGCTGGCTCGTCCCGATGCGGCGGATCCTCCGCCGGTGGATGACCCGTATCTGCCGGCGGTCGAGCTCGCCGTTCGCTTGGCCGAGGAGCGTCGATAACGACTGATCGCCGGTCTTGGCGCCAAGTGGCACCTGTGAGGAGCGCCAAGTGGCACACCCCCCAAAGCGCCCCCCGAAAACCATGCGGCCCGAGTTGCGACCGACCCGACGACGGCCGGCGCGCCCTCAGGGTGCGCAGGCCGGGCGTCGTCGGGTCACCCGCGGGGCGCTTCGGGAGCGCAACACCTTCACTGCGCCTGGCTCATACGCAGGCGGCGTCCTGAAGGGTGCGCACCCGGAGCGAGAGCGCCGACATGATCGCGACCGCGATCCGCGGCTCGCTGACGAGGAGCTTCTGGAACTTCCCGCGGGTGACCATCATGACCAGCACCTCGGTCTGCGCCACGGCGGTCGCCGAGCGCGGCCGCCCGTCCAGCAGCGACATCTCGCCGAAGAACTCGCCCGTCTCGAGCACCGTCCGCCGGGCCCCGGCGCGGACGGCCACCCTGCCGTCCATGATCACGAAGAACGCCTCGCCCGGGTCCCCCACCTTCACGATCCGCGTGCCCTGCGGATAGCGCTTGGCGGTTGCCAGCGCGGCGATCCGGTTCAGGTGGCGCCGTGAGAGCCCCGCGAACAGCGGCATGCCGGCGAGCACATCGACCAGCTCACGCGACATCCGCTGCGGCATGTGCGACTCGCCCGGGTCGCGTACCCGCCCGGTGACGAGCTCCGGAATCCCGAGCTTTCCCGCCATCAGGCCGAGTCTACTAGCGCGACCAGAGCTCGCCGAGGTGCACGAACGGGTCGCCGGTGCGCCAGCGCTCTACGAACCGGTGGATCGGCGGCCGCAGGTCGATGCCGCCCAGCTCGCCGCGGCCGATCAGGCGGTGGCCGCGGATGTCGCCGTCGGCCGACGACACCGACTCCAGGCTGCGCCGGCCCAGATCGCCGTGGAAGATGATCTGTACCACGTGCTTTCGCGGCAGCGTGTCGGACGGCGCGATCGACTCCACGATCGCGATCGGCCCCTCCAGCGTGATCCCCGTCAGCCCCGTCTCCTCCTCCAGCTCCCGGGCCAGCGCCACATGCAGCGACTCGCCCACCTCCACCCCGCCCCCGGGCAAGAGCCAGTACGACCGCTCCGCCTTGCGCTGCTGGCAGAGGAGCACCGCGTTCTCGTGGGTGAGCAGCGCCGCCACCCGGATGCGCGGCGTGCTCAACGCTCCGCCGTGCCGACGGCGGACGACCCGAACCCGCGCTCGGCGCGCTCCGAGCCGGGCAGCTCCTCCACCTCCTGCACCGCCACCGCGGGCACCGCGAGCACGACCAGCTGGGCGATCCTGTCACCCACCCGCACCTCGAACGGCCGCTCGCCGTCCGTGTTCTGGAGCACGACCCGCAGCTCGCCGCGGTAGCCGGAGTCGATCAGACCGGGCGAGTTGACGACCGTGATGCCGTGCCGGGCGGCCAGCCCCGAGCGCGGCTGGACGAACCCGGCGTGGCCGGCCGGGATGGCCACCGCCAGGCCGGTGCCGATGACCGCCCGGCCGCCGGGCGGGATCGTCGCCTCCTCGACGCTTGCCAGGTCGAGGCCGGCGTCGCCCGGGTAGGCGGCAGCGGGCGTCCGCGCATCCGGGTGCAGCCGCTGCACCAGGACCTCCGTCACGGGTCCACCCGGTAGTCGGCGTAGCGCGCCAGCAGCTCGTGGGGGAGCCTGGCCGTCACCAGCACCCCCTCCTCCCCGTCCTCACGGCGCGTGATCGGAGCACCCGACGAGTAGAGCGCGGAGAGCTCGCCGCCGCGATCGTGGGGCACCAGCAGCCGGACGTCGACGAAGCGGCCGGCGAAGAACTGGGCCACGCGGGCCTTCAGTGCGTCCAGCCCCTCGCCGCTCACCGCCGACACCAGCACCGCCTCCCGGAAGCGGTTCTGCAGCCGCCGCCGGCCCACCTCGTCGACCAGGTCGAGCTTGTTCAGGACGAGGATCCGCGGCAGGTCGGCGGCACCGATCTCCTCGAGCACCGCGATCACCGCGTCGAGCTGCCGGCCCAGGCCCTCTTCGCCCTCCGACGCGTCCGCCACCAGCAGCACCAGGTCGCCGGCCAGCGTCTCCTCGAGCGTCGCCGCGAAGGCCTCGACCAGGCCGTGCGGCAGCTTCTGGATGAAGCCGACGGTGTCGGTGATCAGGTAGCTGCGGCCCTCCTCGCGAAACGCCCGGGTGGTCGGGTCGAGCGTCTCGAACAGCCGGTCGTCGACGCTCACGGTGCTGCCGGTGAGCGCGTTCAGGAGCGTCGACTTGCCGACATTCGTGTAGCCGGCGAGGGACACCGAGGGGGTGGCGTTGCGGTGCCGCTGCTTCCGCTGCAGCGCCCGCTGCCCGGCCACCTCGCGCAGGCGCCGGTTGAGCAACGCGACCCGGCGCCGGGCCAGTCGGCGGTCGGTCTCGAGCTGCGACTCGCCGGGGCCACGGGTGCCGACGCCGCCGCCGAGGCGCTCGAGGTGCTTCCACATCCCGCGCATCCGCTGCAGGTTGTACTCGAGCTGTGCCAGCTCGACCTGGAGCTTGCCCTCGGCTGTGTGCGCGTGCTGGGCGAAGATGTCGAGGATCACCGCCGTGCGGTCGACGACGCGCATCTGCAGCGCATCCTCCAGCCGCCGCTGCTGGCGTGGCGTCAGCTCGTCGTCGCAGACGACGACCTCCGCCTCGCGGTCGGCGGCCAGCTCCTGCAGGCCGGCCACCTTGCCCGAGCCGAGGTAGGTCGAAGGGTCAGGCGCCCGGCGATGCTGGACGAGCGTCGCGACGACCTGGGCGCGCGCCGTTCGCAAGAGCTCCTGCATCTCCGACAGACTGCCGTCACCGTCCTCCCCGGGCGGGACGGAGGCGATGAGGACGGCCCGCTCGGCCGCTGTCGATGGGCGAAAACCGTTCTGTTCCGGCACCGAGCCAGTATAGGTGGCGGGCGATCCCGGCCCGACCTGGCTCAGCGGCAGATGAAGACCCCGCTGGACTTGGTCACGACGAAGGCGCCATCGCGGGCGATCACCGCGGCCGCCTCGGCGGCGACGCCGGCCAGTCCGGGCTCGTCGCGGTCGGTGCGGGAGCGGAGATGCGCCACCAGCGGCTCCACCTCGGTCACCCGCAGACCGTCCGGGAAGCGGTCGAGGCGGATGTCGGTGAAGAAGGGCGCCAGCTGGTCGCGCCCGTTCTCGAGGCCGAAGCGGCCGGCCGCGGCGACGTTTCCGGGCAGCCCGCCGAGGTGCCGCCGGCCGAGGTCGTCCAGCTCCTGCAGGTGCGCCTCGCCGACCGTCCATGCGTGCAGCGCGCCGCCGGGTCGCAGGACACGGCGAAACTCGGCCAGCGCCGCCCGCCGGTCAGGGACGTGATAGAGCATTCCGTTAGCGATCACGAGGTCGGCCGACCCGTCCGGGAACGGGAGCGCCGCCGCTTCGGCAACGGCGAACTCGGCCTCGAGCCCGGCCCTCTCGAGCGCCCGCCGCGCCTCGTCGACCATGCCCGGGGAGAGGTCGGTCAGGGTCAGCGACCAGCCGGCCGATACCCGCTCAGCGTTCGCCGACCAGAGGGTCGCCGGCCCGCAGCCGGCCTCCACCACCCGCAACACTGGCCCCTCGTCGAGCAGGCGGTCGAAGAGCCAGCGGTGAAACGGCACCGGGCTGATCGAGAACCGCTGATGGAGCGCGATGCGCGCCCGCAGGTTGCCGGAGTCCGCGTACTGGTGGGCGCGCAGGTGGTCGGGGTCGTCCCCCATCGCGGCGGCCATCAGGCGACCCGCAGGTGCTGCTCGATGCGCGACATCGCCTCCTCCAGGCGATCGTCGGCGACCGTCAGCGAGAGCCGCACGTAGCCCTCGCCGTTTGGCCCGTAGGACGAGCCTGGCGACACCACAACCGCCGCCTGCTCGAGCACCAGTTCGGTGAAGGAAACCGAGTCGTGGCCGGGCGGAACCGGCACCCAGACGTAGATCGTCCCCTTCGGCGGCTCGACGCGGATGCCCGCGGCCGCCAGCGCCCCGACCACCAGGTCGCGGCGCCGCCGGTAGATCCCGCACATCTGTCGGACGTGCTCCTGTGAGCCGGTGAGGGCCGTCGCCGCCGCCATCTGGACGGCGTCGAAGATGCCCGAGTCGACGTTCGTCTTGAGCTTCCACAGACCCTCGATCATCGTGGCGTTCCCGACCGCCGCGCCGACCCGCCAGCCGGTCATGTTGTAGGCCTTGCTCAGCGAGAACATTTCGATGCCGACCTCGGAGGCGCCCGTGCTGGCCAGGAAGCTGGGCGCGACGTAGCCGTCGAACGTGATCTCGGAGTAGGCGTTGTCGTGCACCACCGGGACATCGTGGCGGCGGCCGAAGTCGACCAGGCGATCGAAGAAGTCGTCCTCGACCACGGCGCCGGTGGGGTTGTTCGGGTAGTCGCAGAAGAGCAGGTTGGCGCGCCCGGCAACAGCGGCGGGGATCGCCTCCAGGTCGGGCTGGAAGGCGCGCCCGGCGCTCAGCGGCATCAGCACCGGCTCGGCGCCGGCCAGGATCGCGCCCGACGTGTAGACGGGATAGCCGGGATCGGCGGCCAGGCAGACGTCGCCCGGGTCGAGCATCGACCAGCAGACGTGGGCCACGCCCTCCTTGCCGCCGAGCAGCGGCAGCACCTCCCGCTCCGGATCCAGGCTGACGCCGAAGCGGCGCTCGTAGAACGTCGCCACTGCCTCCCGGAAGGCGGCCCGGCCGCGGTTCGACGGGTACTGGTGGGTGTCGGCCAGCGCGACCTGGCGCTGCGCCTCCTCGACCACCGCCGGCGGCGTCGGCAGATCGGGATCGCCGATGCCGAGGGAGATGACGTCGATCCCCGCCGCCCGCCGCTCGGCGATCTTCCGCTCCAACTCGGCGAAGAGGTACGGCGGCAGGCGCTGGACGCGCTCGGCGAGCCGCATCAGCGCTCCTCCAGCGCAGCGGTGAAGACGGGGTCGAACTCGCCGGTCAGCACCGGCTCGACGGGGCCGGTCAGGCGCACCGCCAGGTCCGCGGCGACCTCTACCGTCAGCAGCCCGCCGTCGGTATGCACCTTGACCGGGCTCTCGACGTCGCCGGCGACCACCGCCGCCACGGCGGCGGCGCTCGAGCCGGAGCCGCTGGACAGCGTCTCGCCGGCGCCGCGCTCCCACACCCTCATGCGGATGTCGCGCGGCCCGACCGGCCGGTAGAACTCGACGTTGGTGCGGCGCGGGAACCAGCCGTGATGCTCGACCGGCGGGCCCAGCGTCGACAGATCGAGCTCGTCGACGTCGTCGCGGCGGATCACGCAGTGCGGGTTGCCCAGGTTGACGAAGGTGTACGCCGGTGCCGGGGGCGTGCCGACGCCGGGGGCGTGATCGGTGCCGGAGAGCGAGGCGGCGCCGGCATCGATGGTGACCATGCGGCCGTCGACCGAGCCCGCGATGACCCCCTTCTCGGTCTCGATGGTCAGTCGCTGCAGGCCGTCGCGGCGGGCGAGGTAGCCGACGGCGATCCGGCTGCCGTTGCCGGAGAACTCCGCCGTGCCGCCGTCCGGGTTGAAGATGCGAACCCGCGCGTGGGCGCTGGTCGAGGGCAGGATCTCCAGGATGCCGTCCGAGCCCGCGCCCAGGTCGGGGTCGCAGATGCGGCGGACGGCCGCCGCAGTCAGCGGTACGGCCGGCGCCTCGAGCACGAGGTAGGCGTTGCCCGCTCCCTGCCACTTCTGGAATCGCATGGCGGGGCAGGATATCGCCTCACATGTTGAACATCGCCCCGATCACGATCACTCCGCCGAGCAGCGCGCAGACGATGGCGAAGCCGATGATCACCGGCCAGGTGGTCGGCGTCCCGATTACCAGCAGGAAGCCCGCCAGCAGCGCCACCGCGATCAGCGTGTGCCGGCGCACCGCGTGCGGACGGGCGCCCAGCACCCGGTGGCCGGCCCGGTCGGCGATCAGAAGCGCCGATGCCAGCGTGCCCAGGAGGAGCGCTGCGACGATCGTCGAGCCCGTGAGCCAGCGCTGCCAGTAGACGTAGCCGCCGTCGGAGACTCCGAGCAGCCCGGCGATCACCGCGACGACGGGAATCCCGGCGACCAGGATCAGGAGCGCGTCGCGCGCCTCGCGCACGGCGTCGTGCTCGCGCGGCCTCACAACTGCGACGCGATCTCCGCGGCCACCTCGGCAGCGGGCCGCGATGCGTCCACGGGCTGGAGCGACGGCAGCTTCCGCATCCAGGTGCGCTGGCGCTTGGCATAGCGCCTGGTGCGGGTGTCCAGGCGGCGAATCGCCTCCTCGCGGTCGATCCGGCCCGCGATCACGGCGGTCACGTCCTGGAGGCCGTGGATCCGGCCGGCGGTCTCCGATACCGGGCCGTGCTCGAGGGCTGCGCGCACCTCCTCCACCACGCCGGCATCGAACATCGCCCGCGTCCGCTCTGCGATCCGCGCGGCGCCCGCTGCGGCCGGCAGCTGCAGGCCGAAGAGCGCGGTCGGCCGGCGCACGTCCGGCCGCCAGAGGCCGCCGCCGGTCAGGCTCTCCCCCGCCTCCTGCAGTTCCAGCGCGCGCACCACCCGGCGGCGGTCGTTGGGGTGAACGGCCGCTGCGGCAGGCGCATCCAGCGTCTGCAGGACGCCGTGCGCGGCCTCCGCGCCGTCGCGGTCGTACATCCGCTCGTACCGCTCGCGGACACCCGGAGCCGGCTGAGCCGGCGGGCGCATGTCAGAGAGCGCCGCCCGCAGGTAGAGGCCGGTGCCGCCCGCCACGATGGGGGTGCGTCCGCGCCCCACCACGTCGTCGATGGCCGCCCGGGCCAGCTCCCCGAACTCCGCCACCGACCCTCGGTGGTCGAGCGGCCAGACGCCGACCAGGTGATGTGGGACGGCGGCCAGATCGGCGGCGCTCGGCTGATTCGTCAGGATGGGGAGGCCGCGGTAGGCCTGCATCGCGTCGCAGGACACGATCTCGCCGCCGACCATCCCGGCCAGGGCGAGGGCGACCGCACTCTTCCCGGAGGCGGTCGGCCCGAAGATCACCGCCACCCGGCTCATCGGGTCACGCGGCGGCGGTCACCTGGCGGCGGCCGGAGAGCGTCTGGCTGGTCGAGCGGTCGATGCGCACCCAGGCGAGCTCGCCGGCCTCGGCCGGCCCCCTGAAGTTGACCGCCTTGTTGCCGCGGGTGCGGCCGCGCATGATGGTGGGGTCGGTGCGGCTCGGGCCCTCCACCAGCACCTCCTGGAGGCTTCCGACCAGGCGGGCGTTGTGGCGGCCGGCGTGCTCCTGGACGCGCTCCACCAGCAGGCCGATGCGCTCCCGCTTGACCTCCTCCGGCACCTGGTCGGGCATCCGCGCCGCCTCCGTTCCTCGTCGCGGCGAGTAGACGAAGGTGAAGGCGTGGTCGTAGGAGACCTCGTCGACCAGGGACAGCGTCTCGGCGAACTCGGCGTCGGTCTCGCCCGGGAAGCCGACGATGATGTCGGTGGTCAGCGCGACGTCGGGGATCGCCTCGCGGATCCGCTCCACCAGGCGCAGGTAGCGCTCGCGGCTGTAGGTTCGGCGCATCGCCTTGAGCACCCGGGTCGACCCCGACTGCACCGGCAGGTGCAGCTGCTCGCAGACCGATGGGCACTCGGCCATGGCGGCGATCACGTCGTCGCGCATGTCCTTGGGATGTGGGCTCGTGTAGCGGATCCGCGCGATTCCGGGGACGCCGTCGAGCACGCGCAGCAGGGCGGCAAAGCTGGTGTCGACGTGCGGGCGCAGGTCGCGGCCGTAGGCGTTCACGTTCTGGCCGAGCAGGGTCAGCTCCCTGACGCCGTCCGCCGCCAGAAGCTCGGCCTCGCGCAGCAGGTCGTCGGGGTGCCGGCTGTGCTCGCGGCCGCGCACCGCGGGCACGATGCAATAGGCGCAGGCGCAGTTGCAGCCGGTCGAGATCTGGAGCCACGCCTGGAACTCGCGGTCGCGCTTCGCCGGCAGGTCGCCGGCGAAGCTGTCGAAGGTCGAGAAGTGTCCGCGCGCGACCGCACCGCCGGCCTGGATGTAGTCGCCCAGGCGGTTGATGTTGCCGGGGCCGAAGGCCAGGTCGACGAACGGGTAGTGCTCGAAGAGCTCGTCCTTCATCGACTCCGACCAGCAGCCGCCGACGACGATCACCTTGGACGGGTCGCGGCGCTTGGCGGCCCGGGCGTCCATCAGGTGGGCGACGAAGCGGTCGTCCGCCTTCTCGCGGATCGTGCAGGTGTTGAAGACGAGGAAGTCGGCGGCGGCGGGATCCGCCGCCTCGCCCAGGCCGAGCGACTCCAGGAGGCCCTTGATGCGCTCCGAGTCGTGCACGTTCATCTGGCAGCCGAAGGTGGTCACCGAGTAGGTGCGCATGGCCGCTGATGGTAGCGGTAATGTCGGGCTGTGGTCCGGCTCGAGATCGTCGAGGGCGACATCACCCGCCAGGCCGTCGACGCGATCGTGAACGCGGCCAACACGACCCTTCTGGGCGGCGGCGGCGTCGACGGCGCCATCCACCGGGCGGGCGGCCCGGCGATCCTCGAGGAGTCGCGGGCGCTCGGCGGTTGCCCGACCGGCGACGTCAGGGCGACGGGCGCCGGCCGGCTGCCGGCCCGCTACGTCGTGCATGCGGTCGGTCCGGTGTGGGCGGGCGGCGGCGCCGGTGAGCCGGAGCTGCTCGCCTCCTGTTACACGCGGGCGGTCGAGGTGGCGGACGGGCTCAGCTGCCGGTCGATCGCATTTCCGGCCATCTCGACCGGCGTCTACGGCTATCCGATCGAGCTGGCGGCGCCGGTCGCGCTGGCCGCCGCCTGGGCGGCCGGGCAGCGGTCGGTGTCGGTCGAGCTCCTACGCTTCGTGCTCTTCGGCGAGGCTGCCGCCGCGGTCTTCGCCGGTGCCGCCCGCAGCCTCCAGTTGACGGACGAATAGGCGCACCTCGCGCTCGCCGCCGGCGAAGCGATGGAGCGTCGTCCCGGTCTGGTCGAACCCGCATGCTCGTAGGAACCCGACGCAGCGCTCGTCCACCGCCCCCATCCCGACCTCGGCCCAGCCCTCTCCGGCCTTGTGCGCCAGCAGGCCGGCCATCGCCTCCCTGGCGTATCCCTGGCGCTGCACTGCGGCATCGATCATGCAGAGGCCGATCCAGGGAATGCCGCGCTGGGGATGGCGCTCCCGCCAGATCAGGATGCCGACCGGCCGCCCCCCGGCGAGCAGCGCCGCCGCCGTCTCCTCGGGGTCGAGGTCGGCCATGGCCAGGTCGCGCTCCAGCATGCCGCGGTCGAAGTGCCCGGCGGCGCCGGCCGAGCCCTCGGTCAGCTCCAGCACCTCCGGGTGGCTCAGATAGACGCCGAGCAGGGCGTCCAGGTCGCACTCTGCCGCCGGCTCGGCACGCAGCCGCGCGGTCTCGAAGAGCGAGGCCGTCAGCGCCTCCTGCGGCGCCTGTTACGGGGCAGCGAGAGGGTGAAGGTCGACCCCTTGCCCAGCTGGCTCTCGACCGCCAGACGGCCTCCCAGGGCCTGTGCGAGCTCACGTGCGATCGAGAGGCCGAGGCCGGTGCCGCCCTCGCCGCGGCGGCTGTAGACCGGGTGGAAGACCGATTGCAGGTCACCCGGGGCGATCCCCGGGCCGCTGTCGCTGACGGTGATTGCGGCGATGCCGCTGGAGGTGACGCAGGCCAGCTTGACCATGCCGCCACGCGGCGTCCAGCGAAACGCGTTGTCGAGCAGGTTGGTGACGATCTGCAGGACGCGGTCGCCGTCGCTCATCACCGTCGGCGCGGCGGCGGTGGTCATGTCGAAGTCGATGTCGTTGGCCCGAGCCTTCTCGCGGAAGCTGGCGGCCGCCTGCTCGAGCAGCGCCTCCAGCCCCACCTCCTCGCTGACCACCCGGAACTGGTGCGCCTCCAGGCGGGTCAGGTCGAGCAGGTCATTGACCAGCCGCTCCAGCCTGCGCACCTCCTCGGTCACCGCCTCCAGCGAGTCCTCCATCTCGTCCATGGGGACCACGCCGTCGCCCACCGCCTGGACGTGGCCGGAGATGGCGGTCAGCGGCGTCCGCAGCTCGTGCGTGACCCGCATCAGGAAGTTGCGCTCCAGCTCGTCGACCTCGCGCAGTCGGTCGACCATGCCCTGGAAACGGGTGGTCAGTGCGCCCAGCTCGTCGTCCGACGTCTTTGGGGTGACGACGTTCACGTCCAGGTCGCCGCGCGCCACCCGGTCGGCGGCGGCCCCGATCGTGGTCAGCGGCCGGGTGATCCGCTGGGCGACCAGGCTGGCCAGGATGAACGCCGCGACGAGCCCGATGACGAGGCCGATGGCGATCGGGCCGGTGACGTTTTTCCAGGCGTTGTTGACGTCGGAGAGTGGCTTGGCCAGGATGACGGCGCCGACCACCGCCCCATGCATGGAGACGGGTGCCGCCACGCCGATAAAGGTCTTGGTCGAGGTTGGCGGGGCGAACTCGAACACGGCGTGCTGGCCGCGCTTGAGGCCCCTGTAGTCGTGCCCCGGGATACCGGCCTGGCGCGGATTGAACTCCGGCTTGTTGGGAAAGAGGTACGGCCCGGCGAAGTACAGGTCCGCGTCGCTCATGTTCTTGATCTGCACCGGCGTGACCGGGTTGGTGCGCTGTTTGCCGAAGTCGTTCAGCACCCTGGTGTAGTACCCGGCGACGGAGTCCACCTGCCTGCTCAGCGCGGCCGTCGTCTGGTCGCGAACGTACGATTGGTAAAGCTTGACGACCACCAGGCCGGCGATCAGCCCCGCCAGCAGGAGCATGCCGACGAACAGGAATGCCAGGCGGGCCCTAAGTGACCGCAGCATCGTCAGCGACCTTGTATCCGACGCCCCAGACGGTGGCTACCGGACAGTCGTCGCCGAGCTTGCGCCGCAGCTGGCGCACGTGCACGTCCACCGTGCGGGTGTCCCCCGCGAACGTGTAGCCCCACACCCGCTCCAACAGCTGGTCCCGGGTCAGGACCAGTCCGCGGTGGTCGAGCAGCTCCCAGAGCAGGTCGAACTCCTTGGGCGCCAGCTGCACCTGCTCGCCGCTGACGGTGACCTCGCGGCGGCCGGCGTCGATGCGCACGCTGCCGTGCTCGAGCACCGCCTCCTGCGGCTTGCGGGCGGTCTGCGTGGAGCGGCGCAGGATCGACTTGATGCGGGCCACCAGCTCGCGCGGGTTGAACGGCTTGGTCAGGTAGTCGTCGGCGCCCACCTCGAGGCCGACGATCTTGTCGACATCGTCGTCGCGGGCGGTCAGCATCAGGATCGGCACGTCGGAGCCGGCCCGGATCTGGCGGCAGACCTCGAGACCGTCCATGTCCGGCAGCATCAGGTCGAGCACGATCAGCTCCGGCTTCAGCGAGTCGGCCTTGGCCAGCGCCTCGCCGCCGTCACGGGCGATCTCGACCTGGTAGCGCTCCTTCTTCAGGTACATGGCGACG
>DASUHT010000007.1:0-15228 GCA_036273335.1 Gaiellales bacterium
CCAGCCCAGGATGCGGTCGCGGGCGGCGGTCGAGACCACCGGGCCGACATCGACGCCCTTCTCGAGACCGTCGCCGACCGCCAGCGCCTCGGTCTGCTCCCTGAGCAGCGGCATCAACGCGGCGTGGGCGTCGCCGACGGTGATCACCACCGAGCCGGCCATGCAGCGCTGGCCGGCGGCGCCGAAGGCCGAGCCGAGGATGTTGGAGACGGTCTTCGGCATCACCGCGTCCGGCATCACGACCATGAAGTTCTTGGCGCCGCCCAGCGCCTGCACCCGCTTGCCGGCGGCCGCCGCCCGCTCGTAGACGTAGTGCGCGACCTTGGCCGAGCCGACGAACGAGACGGCATCGACGCCCGGGTGATCGAGCAGGCCGTTCACCACGTCAACCGAGCCGTTGACGAGGTTGACGACGCCGTCGGGCAGCCCGCCGGTGTCGTGGATCAGCCCGAACATGAGCGCCTGGGTCATCGGCACCTGCTCGGACGGCTTCAGGACGAATGTGTTCCCGCACGCGATCGCGAAGGGCAGGAACCAGTACGGCACCATGGCCGGGAAGTTGAAGGGGACGATCGCCGCGCAGACGCCGACCGGCTGGCGGATCGTCTCGCAGTCGACCGCCGTCGCGACGTTCTCCAGCACCCGCCCCTGCATGGTCTGCGGGATCGCCGAGGCCGCCTCGATCATCTCGATGGCGCGCCCGACCTCGGCCCGCGCGTCGGGCAGCGTCTTGCCCATCTCGCGGGTCACCGAGCGGGCCAGCTCGTCCTGATGCTCCTCCACCACCTGGCGGAAGCGGAAGAGCCAGCGCGCGCGCTCGATCGTCGACCGCCGCCGCCACTCGGGGAAGGCGGCGCGGGCGGCGGCGACCGCCGCGTCGACGTCGCCGCGGCCGGACAGTGGCACGCGGGCCAGCACCTCGCCGTTGGCCGGGTTGGTGACGTCCAGCACAGATCCGGCATCCGCCGCCGGCACCCAGGCGCCTCCGATGTAGTTGGACAGCAGTCGGATCTCGGTTGCGGTCTGGGACACGGGTATCACGTCCTTTGCAGATTCGGGCTGTGCCTGTATTCAAGCGTATTCTTCGTCGATGCCGACGAGGGGACTGATCGACTCCGGGTGGGCGGCCTGGCTTCCCGAGGAGCTGGTGTCGGCGCTCGACGCGATGTCCGGCGGATCCGCCGAGCGCCGCGCACATGCACGGCGGCTGGCGGCCGGGCCGGACCCCGCCGCCGGCGCCCGCTGGGAGCGGTTCGCACTCGTCTGCCCCTCCCGGATCGACCTTCCGGCGAACGCCGAGGGCCTGACGCCCGCCGCCTGCGACGAGCTCCTGGGGCAACTCGGCCTGGCCGCCGGGTCGCCGCCCCGGCCGGTGCTCGAACCCGAGCCGGTGGAGCTCACGCTGACGCTGGATCACGAGGATATCCGCGAGCTGGAGCAGATCCGCGGCGCCCGCGACATCACCGGCGCCGGCGCCGCGGTCGATCCCGCGCTCCCCTCGCTCGAGCGCACCTTCGGCCATGGAGTCGGCCGCAACGACCCCTGCCCCTGCGGCTCAGGGAAGAAGTTCAAGCGCTGCCACGGCAGATGAGGCGTATGCCACGACGGCGAAAGCCGGCGTGAATACGCAAAGGCCACCAGCAACCGCCGGCCCCAGGTGCCAGGGGTCGTCAGAGCCCTGGCACCCCCCAGCCGTCCCCGTCGAGTACAGAGAGCCGCCGAGGGCGTAGACCGTAGTTACACAAGAGCCACCCGCAACCCGCCGGCCGTCGCACCCCCAGCCGCCACCGCGGAGTACGGCCAACCGCCGGGGCGAAAACCGTTGTCGGCGCAACGACTGCATAAAGGGGTCTGGCCCCTTTTATTCAAGCCGTCAGGAACCGGAGCTCAGAGTGCCGTCGGCCGCCCGCCGAGCGATCTCCTGCGAATCGCGAATAACCGTCCCGTCGTCGAGCTCGACGATGGGGAGCGCGCGCTGGCCGAACCGCTCCTGGACCTCGGGTCGACGGAAGCGAAGCCCGGAATGCAGCACGAGTTGGTACTCGATGCCGGCGTCGTCCAGCGCCTTCTGCGCCCGCCAGCAGGGGTGGCCGGCGATCTTCACCCACTGCGACGAGCACCTGTGGAACTTCATCGTCATGCCTCTACGGTACTACTCGGCCAGCCGCAGCAGGGTCTGGCCGCTCGTAACCTGGTCGCCCGCCTCCACATCGACTGCCTCCACCGTCCCGGGATGGCGGGCGACGATCTCGTTCTCCATCTTCATCGCCTCGACGACGGCCAGCACGTCGCCGGCAGCAACCGCGTCGCCGGGCGCCACCGCCACCCTGAGCACCGTCCCCTGCATCGGGCTCGTGATCATGTCGCGCGCCCCGCCCGCCGCCCGACCCCGCTCCGCCAGCTCCGCCCGCCGCCGGCGCAGGCGAGTTCGGCCCGGGTGTTCGGGAAGCTCCACCGATACCTCGAACCGGCGGCCGTCCAGCTCCACGGCGACCTGCCGCTCCTCCGGGATCGCCCCGTTCATCGAGGGAGCCGCATCGGCCTCCGGCAAACCGGCGGCGAATCCCCCGCCCTCCACGAACTCGTGCAGCGACCCGCCGGCGATGAACGCCGGCTGCTCGAGGATGGCGCGGTGCAGCGGGATCAACGTCGTCACTCCCTCCACCTCGAACTCCGAGAGCGCACGCAGCATCCGCCGCCGGGCGAGTTCCCGGCCGGCGTCCCAGACCACCAGCTTGGCCACCATCGGGTCGTACAGGTCGGAGATCGTCGACCCCTCCCGGACGCCCGAGTCGACGCGCACGCCAGGCCCCGACGGCTCGCGGTAGCGGGTGATCGTGCCCGGTGTGGGCACGAAGTTGCGGGCGGCGTCCTCGGCGTTGATCCGGCACTGGATCGAGTGGCCCCGGAGCTCCACCTGCTCCTGGGAGATCGCCAGCGGCTCGCCGGCGGCGATCCGCAGCTGCTCGCGCACCAGATCGAGCCCCGTCACCATCTCGGTGATGGTGTGCTCCACCTGGAGCCGGGTGTTCATCTCCAGGAAGTAGTAGCTGCCGTCCACCGCAAGCAACCCCTCGACTGTCCCGGCGTTCACGTAGCCGACCGCCCGAGCTGCCTCGACCGCGATCGCGCCAATCCGCTCCCGCAGCTCCTCGGTCACGATCGGCGACGGGGTCTCCTCGACGATCTTCTGGTGCCGGCGCTGGATCGAGCAGTCGCGCTCGCCCAGGTGGATGACGTTGCCGTGGCCGTCCGCCAGCACCTGCACCTCGATGTGCCGCGGGTCGTCCAGGTAGCGCTCGAGGTAGACCGCATCGTCGGCGAAGTAGGCACGGCCCTCGCGCCGCGCCGTCTCGTAGGCCGCCGCCAGGTCGTCCTCGCCGCGGGCCACCCGGATCCCCTTGCCGCCGCCCCCGGCGGCGGCCTTGACGGCCACCGGGTAGCCGATGTCGGCGGCGATCGCCCGCGCGTCCTCCACCGACTGCACCGGCTCGGTGACGCCGGGCACGATCGGCACGCCCGCGTCGGCCATGATGCGGCGGGCGCTGGTCTTCGACGCCATCGCGTCCATGGCCTCCGGCGGCGGCCCGACGAACGTCAGGCCGGCCGCGGTCACGGCCCGCGCGAAATCGGCGTTCTCGGCCAGGAAACCAAAGCCAGGGTGGACCGCCTCGGCGCCGGCCCGAAGCGCGGTCTCGACGATCCGCTCCCCGACCAGGTAGCTCTCGGCGGCCGGGCCCGGGCCGATCAGGTAGGCGTCGTCGGCGTATGCCACGAACGGGGCTTGGCGGTCGGCTTCCGAGTACACCGCCACCGACTCGATGCCCAGCTCGCGCAGCGTCCGGCAGATCCGGATCGCGATCTCCCCCCTGTTGGCCACCAGGACGCGGCTGAACATCCGGACGATTCTACGGTTCTCGGCGTCCCTGGCCGCGGGCAGCCCGCGAACCGGGCGGGAGCACGCCGAGCTGCGCCAGGGCACGCCGGATCGCCTCCGCCTCGGCCGCGGTCGGCCGCGGGCTGATCCGGAGCGACGGCGTCACAGGGGGATGTTCCCGTGCCGGCGCTCGGGACGGGGGACGCGCTTGCCGATCGACGCGTCGAGCGCCCGGATCAGCGAGGGGCGGGTGCGCCGGGGGGCGATGACGTCGTCCACGTACCCCCGCTCGGCGGCGGTGAACGGGTTTGCGAACTGCTCGCGGTACTCCTCCACGAGCTCGGCCCGCCGGGCGGTGGCGTCATCGGCCTCCTCGAGCTCCTTGCGGAAGACGATGTTCACGGCTCCCTCCGGCCCCATCACGGCGACCTCCGCCGTCGGCCACGCGAAGTTGAAGTCGGCCCCGACGTGCTTGGAGCTCATGACGTCGTAGGCGCCGCCGTAGGCCTTGCGGGTGATCACCGCCAGCTTCGGCACCGTGGCCTCGCAGTAGGCATAGAGGAGCTTCGCGCCGTGGCGGATGATGCCGCCCCACTCCTGGGCGGTCCCGGGCAGGAACCCGGGGACGTCGACGAACGTGACCAGCGGCAGGCCGAAGGCGTCGCACGTCCGCACGAAGCGGGCGCCCTTGACCGCGCTCGCGATGTCGAGCACGCCGGCCAGCGCCCGCGGCTGGTTGGCGACGACGCCGATCGGGTGGCCGGCCAGCCGGGCCAGGCCGCAGATCAGGTTGTCGGCATAGAGCGGCTGCACCTCCAGGAACTCGCCGTCGTCGACCACCCGGCGGATCACCTCGTGCATGTCGTAGGGCCGGGTCGGCTCGTCCGGAATCAGCGTGTCCAGCTCGGCGTCCTCGCGGTCGCTGGGATCGGACGGCGGCTCCCAGGGCGGCGGGCTGCTCGAGTTTGGGGGCAGGAAGGAGAGCAGGTAGCGGCAGTCGGAGATCAGTGCCCGCTCGTCGGGGGCCGTGAAGTGGGCGACGCCGGATCGGGTGGCGTGGGTGGCAGCGCCCCCCAGCTCCTCGAAGCTGACCTCCTCGCCGGTTACCGTGCGCACCACCTCGGGGCCGGTGATGAACATGTGCGAGGTGCCTTCGGCCATCATCACGAAGTCGGTGATGGCGGGCGAGTAGACGGCGCCGCCGGCGCAGGGGCCGAGGATCAGCGAGATCTGCGGGATAACACCGGACGCCTGCACGTTTCGCGTGAAGATGTCCGCGTAGCCGGCGAGCGAGACGACGCCCTCCTGGATGCGCGCTCCGCCGGAGTCGTTGATGCCCACCACCGGGCAGCCGTAGCGCACCGCCATGTCCATCACCTTGCAGATCTTCTCGGCAAAGGCCTCGCCGAGCGAGCCGCCGAAGACGGTGAAGTCCTGCGAGAAGACGAACACCCGGCGGCCCTCGACGGTACCGTGGCCCGTGACCACTCCGTCGCCGTAGGGCCGCGTCTCCATCATCCCGAAGTTGGGGTTGCGGTGCTGCACGAATGCGTCGAGCTCGACGAACGACCCCTCGTCCAGCAGCAGCTCCACCCGCTCCCGGGCAAGCAGCTTGCCCCGCTCGCGCTGGCGCTCGACCGCCCGCTGGGAGCCCGCGTGCACTGCCTGCTCGCGCAGCCGCTCAACCGCCTCCAGGCGTTCCCGTGTGGTGTGCTCGGGCACCGCGCAGAGCCTATCCGACGGCACGCCGCAGACGCGATAGGATGGGACGCGCAGGATTGGTTGAGCGGGTTTTGCCCACCGCGGCCGATAGATGAGAGCACCGGGGAGCATTTTTTCTGCGTCGAATTGCAGCGGTTTCGAGCATCGGAGCCTTGACGGGTGCCGCCCCTGGCGGTACGTTCATCAACGAGGCGAGGCGGCAGTGAGGGAGTGGGCAATTCCGTGGGCGAACGACAGACAGCGCAACGATCCGCACAGGTCGATATGGACCAACCCGTAAGGGTTGTCGCCGACGCGCTGCCGGAGCAGGCGGCGATCGCCGGCCCGGTCCTGCGCACCGCACAGCGGTCGCACCAGACCTTCGTGCGCCTGGCGCTGCTGACGTCCGACCTGCTCATGCTGCTGCTCTGCGTGGGGGCGATGTGGCTGGCCGTCGACTCGGGAGACCAGATCGTCTCGCTGCTCGTGATCGTCCCGGTGTGGTTCGCGCTGACCGGGTTTTACGGTCTCTACCACCGCGATCGCGTCGGCGCCGACAACGCCACCCTGGACGAGATCTGGCCGATCTTCCACTGCATCACCGTGGCCTGCTGGCTGGTCTTCGTCGGTACCCAGATAACCGGCCTGCAGACGCTGCACGGCGGCCACGTGGTCGGCTTCTGGCTGCTGGCCGTGATCGCCCTCCCGACCGGCCGCAGCATCACCCGGATCGGGCTGCGGCGGCGGACCGCGCTCAAGCAGAACGCCGTGGTGGTCGGTGCCGGCCTGGTCGGCCAGGAGATCGCCCGCAAGCTCCTGCGCCAGCCCAGCTACGGCCTGGAGCTGGTGGGCTTCGTCGACTCCAATCCACTGCCGCTGCATCACGAGCTGGCCAGCGTGCCCGTGCTCGGGTCGACGTCGGAGCTGGCCGAGATCCTGGAGACCCATCGGGTGGAGCACGTCATCCTCGCCTTCACCGCCGACCACGAGGCCGGCCTGGACGTCGTTCGCGTCTGCAACGAGCTCGGCGTGCAGGTGGACATCGTGCCCCGGCTGTTCGAGGTCGTTGGCAGCCGCGCCTCCGTCTACTCGCTCGAGGGGACCCCGCTGCTCGGCCTGGCGCCGCCGGTGCTCGGACTGTCGCACCGGATCGCCAAGCGGTCGATGGACATCGCCGGCGCGACCGCCGGGCTGATCGTCCTCTCCCCGTTCTTGCTCGCCGTCGCGATCGCCATCAAGGCCACGTCCAAGGGCCCGATCTTCTTCCGCCAGACCCGCATTGGGCGCGGCCAGCGGCCGTTCACGATCGTCAAGTTCCGGACGATGGTGGCCGACGCCGAGGACCGCAAGGCCGAGGTCGCACACCTGAACGTGCACAGCGACCTGGGCGACGGGCGGATGTTCAAGATTCCCGACGACCCGCGGGTGACGCGGGTGGGCAGCATCCTGCGCAGGACATCGCTGGACGAGTTTCCCCAGCTCTGGAACGTGCTGCGCGGCGAGATGAGCCTGGTCGGCCCGCGGCCGCTGATCCCGCACGAGCACCAGTTCGTGAACGACTGGGGGCTGCGCCGGCTCGACCTGACGCCCGGGTTGACCGGCCTCTGGCAGGTATGCGGCCGAAGCGAGGTGACGTTCAGCCAGATGCTGGTGCTGGACTACCTGTACGTCACGAACTGGAGCATGTGGGGCGATGTGATGTTGATCATGCGCACCGTCCCCGCGCTGCTCGGCCGCACCCGCGGCGCCGCCTAGCACCCCCGCAGTTACCGATCTCGCTCGGACCTGCGACGGATTGCTCGCGAGAATGCGGGGTCTGACCCCCTATTCTCACCCGCAGCCTTCGCCGAGATCGTTGCTGCGAGCGGCGAAACGGCGCTGAGAAACCGGGGTCAGACCCCGCTCTCTCACCCCGGCGGGCGAACGGCGTCGAACGTCCCCCACTGCTCGCGGAGGACGTCGCAGACCTCACCGATCGTGGCGTAGGCAGCGAGCGCCGAGCGCATGGCCGGCAGCAGGTTCTCGTCACCGGCGGCGGCACGGCGGACGCCCGCCAGCGCCTCGGCCGCGGCGCCGGCGTCACGGCCGGCCCGCACCTCGGCGGTGCGCGCGCACTGGCGGCGCTCCGCCTCGGGGTCGATCTGCTGCAGCTCGACCAGCTCCTCCTCGTCGGTCGTCCAGCGGTTGACGCCGACGATCACCTCCTGCCCCGATTGCACGCGCTGGTGATGCGCGAACGCGGCCTGTTCGATCTGATCCTGCACCCATCCCGACTCGACCGCCGCCACGGCGCCGCCCTGCCTGTCGATCTCGGCGATCAGCTCCCGCGCCTGCTCGATCAGGGCGTCGGTCAGCGCCTCGATGTAATAGCTCCCGGCCAGCGGGTCGGCGGTGTCGGTCGACCCCGCCTCGGTGGCCAGCACCTGCTGGGTGCGCAGGGCGATCGTGGCGCTGCGCTCGGACGGCAGCGCCAGCGCCTCGTCGAACCCATTCGTGTGCAGGCTCTGGGCGCCGCCGCAGACCGCCGAGAACGCCTGCACGGCGACCCGGACGATGTTGTTTTCGGCCTGCTGGGCGGTCAGCGTCGAGCCGCCGGTCTGGGCGTGAAAGCGAAGCATCGCCGAGCGTTCGTCGCGGGCGCCGAAGCGCTCCCGCATGATCGCCGCCCAGAGCGCCCGGGCGGCCCGGAACTTGGCCACCTCCTGGAAGAAGTTGTTGTGGGCGTTGAAGAAGAACGAGAGCCGGCGCGCGAACGCGTCCACTTGGAGCCCCGCGTCGACCGCCGCCTGGACGTAGGCGATGCCGTTGGCCAGCGTGAAGGCGAGCTCCTGCGCCGCGGTCGACCCGGCCTCGCGGATGTGGTAGCCGGAGATCGAGATCGTGTTCCAGCGGGGAAGCCGCTCCGTGCAGTAGCGAAACGTATCCACCGTCAGCCGCATCGACGGGCGGGCCGGGAAGATGTAGTTGCCGCGGGCGATGTACTCCTTCAGGATGTCGTTCTGGATCGTCCCCGAGAGGCCGTCGGCCGCGACCCCCTGCCGCTCGCCCACCAGCTCGTAGAGCAGGAGCAGCAGCGATCCGGGGGCGTTGATCGTCATCGAGGTGGAGACGTCGGCGAGCGGGATGCCCTCCAGCAGGACCTCCATGTCGGCCAGCGAGTCGATGGCCACGCCGGTGCGCCCGACCTCGCCGCGGGCCAGCGGGTGGTCGGAGTCGAGGCCGAGCTGGGTGGGCAGGTCGAAGGCGACCGACAGCCCCGTCTGGCCCCGCTCGAGCAGGAGCCGGAAGCGGCGGTTGGTCTCCTCGGCGGACGAGAACCCGGCGTACTGGCGCATCGTCCACGGCCGTTCCCGGTAGCCGTCCGGGCGTACTCCCCGCAGGTACGGGTAGTCGCCGGGATCGGGACGCTCGCGCGGGGCGTCCTCGGCGCGGTAGACCGGCTTGATCGGAATCCCGGAGTCGGTGAAGCGCTCGGACTCGGTCGATGCCATGCGCGAACTGTACGGGAACCAGCCGGGTACGCTGCCTGGATGCTCACGGTCACGGTGCGCCTGTTCGCCGCGCTACGCGAGCGGGCCGGCTGGTCCGAACGCCCGCTCGAACTGTCCGACGGCGCGACCCTGGCCGACGTCTGGCCGGCCCTCGATCTTGGAGCCGAGCCGTCCGGAGTTGCCTATGCATGCAACCGCGAGTACGCCGAGCGCGACCGGCTCCTGGCCGACGGCGACGAGGTGGCGGTCATCCCCCCGGTGTCGGGCGGCGGCTTCCGGGTGCAGGGCGACCCGCTCGACCTGGCGGCGGTGGTGGCGGAGGTGCAGAACCCGGCCGCGGGGGCGATCGCAACCTTCATCGGCACCACCCGCGAGCACAGCCGCGGGCGGGTCGTGATCGAGCTCGAGTACGACGCCTATCCGGAGATGGCGGAGGCGGAGATGCGGCGGATCGCCGACTCGTTGATCGCCCGCCACGACGTGCTGGCGATCGCGACGGCGCACCGGGTCGGGCTTGTCCCGATCGGCGAGGCCAGCGTCATCATCGCCGTCTCGGCCGCTCACCGGGCGGCTGCCATGGCCGCCTGCCGCGAGGCGATCGACACCCTCAAGCAGACCGTGCCGATCTGGAAGAAGGAGGTCTTCCAGGGCGGCGAGGAATGGATCGGCCGCGAGGGCACAGACGACCCACAGGGTGGAGCGCTACCCTGAGCACATGAGCGAGGACCCCTGGGGGCTGCCGCCGGCGACCCTCGAGCCGCCGCCGGAACCCGAGTACCAAGGCCCGGTGCAGACCGAGCGCTCGCTGCTGCGGCGGATCGGCGGCAGCATCGTGGCGGCGGCGCTGGCCGTCCTCAAGTTCGGCGGGCTGATCCTGACCGGGCTCTTCAAGTTCAAGTTCGCCCTCAGCTTCCTGATCACGGCCGGCGTCTATGCACTCTTCTTCGGCTGGCAGTTCGGCATCGGCCTGGTACTCCTGCTGCTGGTCCACGAGATGGGGCACGTGATTCAGCTGCGCCGGGAGGGGCTGTCCGCGTCGGCGCCCATGTTCATCCCGTTCCTGGGCGCCATGGTGGCGATGCGGGACATGCCCAAGGACGCCTGGACGGAGGCCAAGGTGGGGTTGGCGGGCCCGATCCTGGGCAGCGCCGGCGCCCTGGCCGTGCTGATCTGGGCGGAGGAGGTGGACTCGAACCTGCTGCGAGCCCTGGCCTACGTGGGCTTCCTGCTCAACCTGTTCAACCTCGTCCCCGTCGTCCCGCTCGACGGTGGCCGCGCGGTGGCCGCGCTGCATCCGGTGTTCTGGTTCGTCGGGCTCTTCCTGGTCGCGCTGCTGGCCTTCCACTACCGCAACCCGTTCTTCTTCATCGTGCTGCTCTTCGTGGCCTTCGAGGTGTACCGGCGATGGCAGGGCCGCAATCACCCTGCCGCCCGCGCCTACCACGACGTCAGCTGGGGTCGCCGGGCGATCGTCTTCAGCGTCTACATCGGGCTCGTGCTGGCGCTCGTCGTCGGCATGCACTTCGCCTTCGTGACCGTCAACTGACCGTCAGGAGCTGCGGTGGGCGAAGCCCCAGTCGAGCAGCGTGGCGGCGCCGGCCGCAGGATCGCCGCGGGCGTGCAGGAGCACGGCGATCAGCGTCCGGTGGTGCTGCCGGGCGGCCGCCGCGAGGCACTGGCCGGCGGCCGTCGTCGACCCGCTCTTGATCCCGATCGCGCCCAGGTAGGTTGACACGAGCGGGTTCCGGTTCAGGTAGACGGCGCCGTTCCGCGCCCGGTACGAGGCTCGCCGCACCAGGTGCCGCAGCACCTTCTGGCGGAGCACGGTGCGAGACAGCGATGCGACGTCCCAGGCCGACGAGTGGTTCCCGACGTCGATGATCCCGGACGGGTTCGAATAGTGGGTGTCGGCCAGCCCGAGGGCCGTCGCCCGCCGGTTCATCTGGTGCACGAACCGGCGCTTCGTCCCGGCCGTGTGCACCGCCAGCGCGTCGGCGGCATCGTTCCCCGAGGCAAGCAGCGCAGCCGCCAGCATGTCTCGCGGAGTCACCTGCTCGCCGGCGGTCAGCCCGACGGTGTAGCCCGGCGCACCGAGCATCGCCGGGGTGACCGCGAACGGCCGGTCAAGCTCGCCGTGGCCGACCGCCAGAAGCGCCGTCATCAGCTTGGTCAGGCTTGCCACCGGCAGCGGCGCGTGCGCACGGTGCTCCCACAGCACCTGCCCCGTGCGCGCGTCGACGAGGATGCCGGCGCCCGCGCGGACGCCCGGCACCGCCGCTTTGGACGCCCCGGCGTCGGACATCGCGGAGCTGCCGGCGGAGGGAGATTGGGATGCATGGCCGCCGGCGGACACCGCCGGGGCAGCCGGGATCGCGCCGGCGCCGGTGTCGGTGAGCGGCCACACCCGCCAGACCAGGAAGCCGACAGCCGCCAGCACGACCGCGACGACCAGCACCGCGAGCACCCGCCACGGCGAGACTCGGGGCAAGTCGGGCGCCCGCCGCCGCCTCGCCTCGAGCACGAACAGCTTGGGTCGGGGGGAACGTGCCATGCCCGACGTAGAATTGCAGGATGGCCGAGAACCCGCTTCGCCGCCTCCCCTCCGTGGATGCCCTGGTGCGCTCGCCGGGCGGCCGCGATCTCGTCGAGCAGCACGGCCGAAGCGCCGCGGTGGAGGCGCTCCGTGCAGCCCTCTCCGACGCCCGGGCGGCCGGCGGCCGTCCCGCCCAGCAGGTGGTGGCCGACGCCGCAGCATCGCTCGCCCGGCCGCCCGGCCTGCGCCCGGTCGTCAACGCCACGGGGGTGATCGTGCACACCAACCTCGGCCGAGCGCCGCTGGCCGAGGCCGCGCTCCGGCGATTGGTCGAGGTGGCGCGCGGATACTCGACGCTCGAGTACGACCTCGACTCCGGCCGCCGCGGCTCCCGCCACGATCACCTGAGCGGCATCCTGGCCGCGTTGACCGGCGCCGAGGCCGGCCTCGCGGTGAACAACAATGCGGCCGCGGTGCTGCTCTGCCTGGCCGCCACCGCGGCCGACGGCGAGGTGGTTATCAGCCGCGGTGAGCTGATCGAGATCGGCGACGGCTTCCGGATCCCCGACATCCTCGGCCGCTCGGGAGCGCGCCTGGTCGAGGTGGGGACGACCAACCGCACCCGGACTGCCGACTACGAGCGAGCGCTGGGCGAGGACACGCGTGCGATCCTGCGCGTCCACCAGTCGAACTTCCGGATGCTCGGCTTCACCGAGCGGCCGCACCTGGCCGACCTGGCGGCGATGGCCCGCGAGCACGACCTGATCCTGATCGACGACCTCGGCTCCGGCCAGCTGATCGACCTGCCGGTGCTCGCCGATGAGCCGACCGCCCGCTCGGCGGTGGCCGCCGGCGCAGACCTGGTCTGCTTCTCGGGCGACAAGCTGCTGGGCGGCCCCCAGGCCGGCGTGATCGTTGGCACCGCGGAGGCGGTCGGACTGGTCAAGCGGCATCCGCTCGCCCGGGCGCTTCGCATCGACAAGCTGTCGCTGGCCGCCCTGGAGGCGACGCTCGAGCTCTACCGCGACCCGCCGCGAGCGATCCGCGAGCTGCCGGTGCTGGCGATGGCGACCGGCGACCTGGAGGCAGTGCGTGCCCGGGCGGATGCGCTGGCCGCACGCCTGGACGGTGTGGTCGTCGAGAGCGTCGCCCGCATCGGGGGCGGCGCGGTACCGCTGCTGGAGCTTCCCAGCTTCGCCTGCGCACTTCCCGGCGACGACGATCTGGCAGCCCGGTTGCGGGCAGGCGACCCGCCGGTGGTGGGCCGCGTCCAGGAGGGGCAGCTGCTGCTCGACTGCCGGACGATGACCGACGACGAGTGCCGGCGGATCACGATCAGCCGCTGACGCTCGGCACCGCCGGGCACATCGACCACGGGAAAACGGCCCTGGTCGCGGCGCTGACCGGGGTGGACACCGACCGCCTCCCCGAGGAGAAGGCGCGCGGGATCTCGATCGACCTCGGCTATGCCCCGCTGCAGCTGCCATCGGGGCGGCGGCTGTCGGTGGTCGACGTGCCCGGCCACGAGCGATTTGTCCGGACGATGGTGGCCGGAGCGACCGGGATCGACCTCTTCATGCTGGTGGTCGCCGCCGACGACGGCGTCATGCCGCAAACCCGCGAGCACCTGGCGATCCTGGAGCTGCTGGGCATCTCCGACGGGGTCGTGGCGATCACCAAGCGCGACCGGGTGGACGCCGAGACGGCCGAGCTGGTCCGGCTGGAGGTCGCCGAGCTGCTCGCCGACGGCCCCGCCGCCGAGGCGGCGGTGGTCGAGGTCTCGGCGCGCACCGGCGAAGGGCTGGATGCACTTCGGGAGGCACTCGAAGAGGCTGCCTCGAAGGTCGGCGGCCGCGCCCCGGCGGGATCGGTGCGGCTTCCGGTCGACCGTTCGTTCACGTTGCGGGGAATCGGCACCGTCGCCACCGGCACCCTGTGGTCGGGCACGATCGGCGTCAACGACCGCCTCGTCCTGGAGCCGGAGGGTCTGCCGGTTCGGGTGCGCAGCGTCCAGGTGCACGACCAGCCGGTGGAGCACGCCGCTGCCGGGCAGCGCGCCGCCGTCTCGCTGGTCGGTGTCGAACGGTCGCAGGTGCGACGCGGCCAGACGCTCGCCAACCCGGGCGCCCTGACGGCGTCCTATCGCCTCGATTGCCAGCTCCGTGTGCTGTCGTTCCCGGCCCAGGCGCTGCGCCGCGGACTGCCGTTGACGGTGCACCACGGCACCGCCGAGTACCCCGCTCGCGTCGCCATTGCCGGCGACGGCGAGATCCCGCCCGGCGGTAGCGGTCGTGTCCAGCTGCGGCTGCGACGACGGGCGGTGGCGCTGGCCGGCGACCACGTCATCGTCCGCCTGACCGCGCCGCCGCTGACCATCGCCGGCGGGACGGTGATCGACCCGGCGCCTCCGCGAACCCCTCGCAGCCGGGCGGAAGCCGCACCGGAGGTCGCCGCACCGTCGGCGCCGGCCGGGCCGCCGCCGGGCGTCGACGAGCTGCACGCGCGGCTCGCCGCGGCGCCGCTCACCCCGCCCGACCTGGCCGCGGCCGACGAGCCGGCGGTCACCTATCTCGTGGCGAGCGGCCGAGCCGTCCGCGCGAGCCGCGAGCTGGCCTTCACCTCGCAGGCATTCGCCGACGCCACCGCCGCCGCCGTGCAACTGGCGTCCGAGACCGGGAGCGTGTCGCTGGCGTCGCTGCGCGATCGTCTCGGCATTTCCCGCAAGTACGCCCAGGCGCTGCTCGAGGCGATGGACGCCGCCGGGATCACCCGCCGCGTCGGCGACGAGCGACGGCTGCGGCGGCGGGGCCGCGAGCTGGGCGGGGCGCCGGTTGTGACATCATCGGACGCTCGGGACGGGAAGGAGGGACCATGAGCGAAGCCGAAGCCGGGAGCGCCGACCGGGCGGAGTTCCTGGGCGAGCTGATCGAGCGGTTCAACGACGCCTGGAACCGGCAGGATGTCGACGCCGCGATGGCCTGCCACACGGACGACGTCGTCTTCCACAACCACACCGCCGGCGAGCGGGCGGAGGGCCGCGACGCGGTCCGCCAGCACGTGGCCGGCATCTTCGCCAACTGGCCGGGCATGGTGTTCTCGGGTCGCAGCCTCTATCTGCGGGACGGGCTGATCATCCAGGAGTGGACGGCCGCGGCGCCGCACACGCGCCCGGTCAGCCGCGGCGGCCGGGTGGCCGAGCCGACCGGCGCCACGATCACCTGGGACGGGATGGACATCATGCCCACCCGCGGCGGGTTGATCGCCCGCAAGGACGTCTACTCGGACTCGCTGTCGGTGCTCCGGCAGCTCGGGCTCGACTGAGGCCGCGATCGAGCGCCTGGCCGGACTGGTGCTGGCGGGCGGCGAGTCGCGGCGCATGGGTGTGCCGAAGGCGCTGATCGACTGGCGCGGCGAGCCGCTGCTGGCGCACGTCTGCCGGGTGGTCGGCGAGGTGGCCGACCCGGTGATCGTCGTGGCGGCCGCAGAACAGCAGCTACCGCCGCTCCCGGGTGTGCTCGTCGCCCGCGACCGCAGCCCCGGACAGGGGCCGCTGGAAGCGCTGGCAGCCGGCCTGGCCATGGTGCCGCCGGGCATCCCGGCGGTGCTCGTCTGCCCTGTCGATGTGC
>DASUHT010000008.1:0-5893 GCA_036273335.1 Gaiellales bacterium
CCGCCTGCGGGTCGGCCTGAGCGCGCTGACCATGGCCGAGTACTTCCGCGACCGCCAGGGCCAGGACGTGCTCCTGTTCATCGACAACATCTTCCGCTTCGTGCAGGCTGGCTCCGAGGTGTCGGCGCTGCTCGGCCGGATACCCAGCGCCGTCGGCTACCAGCCCACCCTGGCCACTGAGATGGGCCAGCTGCAGGAGCGCATCACCTCCACCAACAAGGGCTCGATCACCTCGGTGCAGGCGATCTACGTGCCTGCCGACGACCTGACCGACCCGGCCCCGGCGGCCTCCTTCGCCCACCTCGACGCCACCACCGTGCTCTCGCGGTCGATCTCCGAGAAGGGGATCTACCCGGCCGTCGACCCGCTCGACTCCAGCTCGCGGATCCTCCAGCCGGGCGCGATCGGCGACGAGCACTATCAGGTGGCGACCCAGGTGCAGCAGGTCCTCCAGCGCTACAAGGATCTCCAGGACATCATCGCCATCCTGGGCATGGACGAGCTCTCCGACGAGGACAAGGTGACCGTGCAGCGGGCACGCAAGATCGAGCGCTTCCTGTCCCAGCCGTTCCACGTCGCCGAGCCGTTCACCGGGCGTCCTGGCAAGTACGTGAAGCTCGAGGACACGATTCGGTCGTTCCGCGAGCTCCTGGACGGCAAGCACGACGAGCTGCCGGAGCAGGCCTTCTACCTGGTCGGCTCTATCGACGAGGCGCTGGAGGCGGCGGAGCAGTTGAAGGCAGCGGCCTGAGCCGTGCCCGACTACACGCCGTTTCCGGTTGAGCTGATCACCCCCGTCGGGGTGGCCTTCTCAGGCGACGCGCAGATGCTGGTCGTGCCGGGCGCGGCGGGGGAGCTGGGCATCCTGGCCAACCACGCACCGCTGGTGTCGCTGCTCGATCCGGGGGTTGTGCGGGTGACCGACGAGGGGGGAGAGGTGCGCCGCTTCGCGGCCGACGACGGCTTCCTTCAGGTCCGCCAGAACCGCGCCCTCGTCCTCGTCGGCGAGGCGGTGCCGGCCGAAGAGATCAAGGCTGCCGAGGCCCGCAGCAGGCTGGAGGCCGCCGAGGAGGCGCTGGAGCGGGCCGCCGCCGGTGACGGCGATGTGCATGCCGCCCGGCGCGAGGCCGGCTTCGCCGGGGCGCTGGTCAAGACCGTCGAGTGAGCCGTCCATCGGGCCCCGCCCGGTTCTGCATCCGCTGCGGGACCGAGCGCCTCGAAGGGGCCCGGTTCTGCATCCGCTGCGGCGCCCCCTTCGACGGCACTGCGCCGCCGTCGGCGGGGCTCGCGGCCACACTGCCGCCGGTCGAAACGCCGTCTGCCCCTCCCGCTGATTTCCTGGAGCCGCCCTGGGCGAGCGCCGGCCACCCGCACCCGCTGCGCTTCGCGGTGCCGCGGACGCCGGGCCGGCCGCGCCGCACGCTCGCCCTCCCGTCGGCCGTCATGATCGGCCAGATCCTGCTCCTGCACTTCGGCGGCAAGCCCGGGCTGATCGTCTTCGCCGTGTTCTGGACAGCCGTCGTCGGGATCACCCTTCTGCTTGCCCTGGCCGGCTGGCTGGTGCGGATCGCGGTTGGCCGGCTGCCGCGCCTGCTCGATGCGGCGTCGTTCGGCTGGTTGCGCACGTGGGCGCGGCTGTGGTCGTGGTTCGGCCTCCTCGTCGACTGGTCGAGGCCGCCGGCGGTCGAGCTCGACCCGGCGGCCGGGCGAGGCCTCGGCCTGATTGCCCGCCCCCTGGCGGTGCTGCCGGCGCTCGTGGTCGAGACGCTGTGGCTGCTGCCGGGCGCTTGCCTTGCCTTCGTCGCCTGGATCGCGATCCTCGTGCGCGGCCGCCTGCCCGATGGGTTGGCCGACGTGATGGAGCTCGAGCAGCGTTACCGGGTGCGGCTGCTCGCCTACGTCCTCTGCCTGACCGACGCTTACCCGTGGTTCCAGCCGGAAGCGCTGGGCGCCGCGGCGGAGCCCGCCGCTCTGCCAGAATCGGTGCATGGTGGAAGCTGACGAGGTCGCGCTCGCCGGGCGGCTGATCGCCTTCGACAGCTCGCGGCCCGACGGCAAGCTGGCCGCCGCCGAGTACGTCGGCGAGTGGCTCGCGGCGCAGGGCGTGGAGCACTCGACGGTGGAGCTGAACGGTCTTCCCTCGCTGGTCGCGACGGCGGGGACGGGGACGCGGTCGGTGATCTGGTCGTCGCACCTGGACGTCGTCCCCGGCGAGCCGCGGCAGTTCCAGCCGCGGCTGGAGCGGGGGCGGATCTACGGTCGCGGCGCCTATGACATGAAGGGTGCGCTGGCGGCCATGCTGGGCGCGCTCAGCGAGCTCGCCGCCGACCCGGTCGAGGAGCTGCAGGTGAAGCTGTTGATCGTCCCCGACGAGGAGTCGGAGGCGGCGGCGCTCGAGGCCAAGGCGACCGCCCGGCTGGCCGACCAGGGTCACGTCGGCGAGTTCGCGATCTGCGGCGAGCCGACCGACCTCCAGGTCGGCGTCCAGGCCAAGGGGGCGCTCGTGCTGAGGATCGAGGTCGAGGGCCGCTCGGCGCACGGCTCGACCCCCTGGCTGGGCGAGAACGCGGTCCTGAACGCGGTCGAGTTGTACCGGCGGATTGGCGAGCTGCCCTTCGCCCGCGAGCGCAGCGAGCTGTTTGCCGGCCCGTCCGTCAACCTCGGCCGGATCCGCGGCGGCGACGCCGTGAACCGCGTCCCCGACCGCTGCACGATCGACGTCGACGTCCGCTACCTGCCCGGCCAGGATCCGGGCGAGGTGCTGCGCCAGGTGCGAACGCTGGGCGGGGCGGCGCAGATCCGCTACCACATCCCGGCCGCCCTCGTGAACCCGCAGCAAGAGCACGTGCAGGCGCTCCGCGACACCGTCCGGGCGCATCGCGGCGGGCCGGCACCGGGCGTCGGCCGCAACGGCGCCTCCGACGCTGCAGTCTTCCTCGCCCGCGGCGTGCCGTCGGTCGAATTCGGCCCGGTGGGCGGCGATCATCACGGACCGGACGAGCACGTGGAGGTGGAATCGCTGCGCACCTACCGGCGGGTGCTGGTGGATTTCACGCGCGCCCTCAAGGGTATTGGAAGCACCTGAGGAATCGCCGGGGCCGGGTCGAATAGGCTTCTATACTCATCGGGCTCGCGCCGCGGGCCGACCCATCACGACCTTGGCTATCCAGTCACCGCCCAGAGGGCCGTCGGACGGCACCCCGCCCGACAAGCCCCCGATGAACGTCTACCCCGGCGCCGGCGACGGCGGCGGCCCCAAGAAGCCCCGCAAGAAGCGACGCACCTGGGTGCGCGTGATGTTCTGGTCGGCGGGGGTTCTGCTCGCAGCCGTCGTCATCACCGCCGGCGCCGCCGCCTGGTGGCTGCACAAGGAGGTCGCCCAGGTCTCCGACATCAGCAAAGGGGTGGCGGCGGCCCAGAGCGCGCTCGGCAAGCAGGAGCAGAACGTGACGCCCGCCGACCAGCCGGCGACGGCCCTGGTCATCGGCTCCGACCACCGCTCCACCGACGGCAACTCGCCGTCTCGCTCCGACACGCTGATCCTGGTCAGCATCCACCCCAAGTCGCGGCTGATCTCGGTGCTCTCACTGCCCCGCGACCTGTGGGTGCCGATCCCCGGCTACGGCGACAACCGGATCAACTCGGCGTTCAGCGACGGCGGCGAGAAGCTGGCCGTGAAGACGGTGACAGCGCTCACCGGCATCAAGCCGAACTACCTGGTCGAGGTCGACTTCGCCGGCTTCGAGAGCCTGGTCAACCACCTGGGCGGCATCTTCCTGCCGATCGACCAGAACTACCAGCACACGAACACGGCCTACGACTGCTGCTACAAGGCGATCCACATCGACCCCGGCTATCAGTCGTTGGGGGGCGCCGAGGCGCTGAACTTCGCCCGCTTCCGGCACACCGACTCCGACCTTTACCGGAACGCCCGCCAGCAGACCTTCCTGCGCCAGTTCCAGACCGCCGCCTCGAACAAGTTCCACGGCCTCTCGATCACTGACCTGCCGTCGATCCTCAGCATCATCGACGACATCACCAAGAACACCCAGGTGACCGGCGTCAACGGGCCGCCGTCGGCGAGCACGATGGAAGCGTACGCCGCGCTCATCTCCAAGCTGCGGGGGCGGATCGTCACCGTCCGCCTGAACGACACCCAGAACGCGGACATCGGCGGGGCGTCGGTGCTGACCGACAACAGCGCCGACATCCACCGCGCCGTCTACCAGTTCGAGCATCCGCAGACCGTCAAGCAGCCGACCGCCCACCTGCCGAAGCAGCGGAAGGCGCACAGCAAGAAGTTCAAGCCCCAGATGAAGCCGTCGAAGGTGAAGGTGCTGGCGCTGAACGGCACCGACCGGCCCAAGCTGGCGAACAAGGCGGCGGCCGGGTTCGAGGCCTGGACGTACAACGCACGCGCCGCCAACGCGCCCAACCCGCGCTACAAGCGCACCTGGATCTACTACCAGCCCGGCTACCAGGAGGCGGCCGCCGACCTGCACAAGGTGCTCGGCGCCGGCTACAGCCTGCCAGTGCCGTCGCGCTTCGCGTCCCGCAAGGCGAACGTGATCGTGGTGCTGGGGGCGGACGCCCCGGGCAAGCCCGCGCTCAGCCCGCCGCACAAGCCGGTCGTCAAGCTGCCCAGCGACATGGTGCGCACCACGGACTACCGGGCCGCATTCGCCGCGGCCGCCCATCGCGCCCATCTGCCGGGGCTCTACCCGTCGGCGGTCTTCGGTACCAGCGAGACGTGCTCCGACCAGCTCTACCCGTCCTACCAGCCGAACGGCTTCTGCGAGTTCAGCGCCGCCCAGCCGGTGCGCGCCTACCACCTGAACGCCAGCTCGGCCGGCGGCGGCCCCAACTCGATCTACGGCTACTTCCAGATCACGCTGGGCGGCTACTGGGGGATCGAGGAGACCCACTTCACCGACGCTCCGATCTTGCAGAGTCCGAACGCGACGCGGATACTTAACGGACGCCGCTGGCAGTACTACTACGACGGCGCCCACATCCACATGATCGCCACCGTCGACAACGTGCACCACGTCGCCTACTGGGTTCAGAACACGCTTCTGGACGAGCTCTCGAACGCCGACATGATCGCGATCGCCAGCTCGCTCCGGCCGACGGGGTGAGCGCCGCCGGCGGGGAGACGCACGCCGTCGGGGTGATCGGCGTCGGGTACGTCGGCCTCGTCAGCGCCGCCTGCTTCGCCGACCTCGGCCACGACGTCGTCTGCCGCGACATCAACCCGGAGCGGATCGAGATGCTTCGGAGGCGCGAGGTGCCGATCTACGAGCCCGGGATCGACGCCCTTCTTTCCCGCAACCGCGAGCGTCTGCACTTCACCCTCGACCTGGCGGAGCTGCTCGAGCGCTGCCGGATCGTCTTCGTCTGCGTGGATACGCCGCAGATGCATTCCGGCGATGCAGACCTCTCCCGCGTGGAGCGGGTGATCGACGAGCTCCCGCGCTCCGGCGACCGCTTCCTGCTGGTCATGAAGAGCACCGTGCCGGTGGGCACCGGTGACCGTCTGCACGCCGAGCTGGAGCTGCGCGGGATGAACCACGTCGGTTACGCGTCCAACCCCGAGTTCCTGCGCGAGGGGCGGGCCGTCAACGATTTCATGGAGCCCGACCGGATCGTCATCGGCGCCTACGAGCCCGCCGACACGGAGGCGGTGGCGGCGCTCTACGCGAACGTCGACACGCCGCTCATCCGCACCGACGTCGCCAGCGCCGAGATGATCAAGTACGCCTCCAACGCCTTCCTCGCCACGCGCATCTCGTTCATCAACGAGATCGCCGCGGTCTGCGAGCGGCTGGGCGCGGACGTCGAGGACGTGGCGCGCGGCATGGGGTTGGATAAGCGGATCGGCCCGGCCTTCTTG
>DASUHT010000009.1:0-28985 GCA_036273335.1 Gaiellales bacterium
CCCGCACGGCTTCTCCGTGCAGATGCTCCTCGGCGCCGGCAACGCCAACGAGCGGGCGGAGAGTCAGATCATCCAGCAGGAGCTTCAGCCGCTGGGCATCAAGATCACCTACAGGCAGGTCGACCCCAGCGTCGAGTTCGCGGACGAGCAGCAGTTCAAGTACCAGCTCGGATTCAGCTACTGGACGATGGACATCGCCGACCCGGACGAGCTGGTGAGCTTTGCCGTCGACCCGACACAGGGCGCCAAGTCCTTCTACACGGACTACAACAACGCCGACGTGATCAAGTGGACACACGAGGCGGAGCGGACGTTCAGCCCGTCCCAGCGCCGGGCGTTGTACGCCAAGATTCAGGCGCAGTCGGCACAGGACGCCTTCATGGTGTTCATGTACTACTCGCCGTACCTGTACGCCACGTCGGACAAGGTGCACGGGTTCTACGTCTACCCGACCGGGAACTACCACATGGAGAACGTCTGGCTTTCGAAGTGACGACCGCGTAGCGTCCAGATGGATCTGCTGTCGTATTTCCTGCGCCGGCTGGTGCAGGCGGTGCCGGTCGTCATCGGCGTCACGGTGCTTGTGTTCTTCATGATCCACCTCGTCCCGGGCGACCCCGCGCGGACGATGCTCGGTACCCACGCCAGCCCGGCGCGGATCCAGGCGCTGCACAAGGAGTGGGGACTCGACCAGCCGCTATGGGTGCAGTACAAGGACTTCATGTCCCGGCTGCTGCACGGGAATCTGGGCGACTCGCTGTACTACCAGGAATCGGCGGGCACGCTGATCATGGGCCGGCTGCCCGCGACGATCTGGCTGCTTTGCTACTCGACCGTGCTCGCGATCGTGATCGCGGTGCCGCTGGCGGCGCTGGCGGCGTCCAAGAAGGACGCGGCCCGTGACCAGGTGGTGCGCGCGGTGCCGATGGTCGGCCTCGGCTTCCCGCCCTTCTGGCTGGGGATCATGCTCCTGCTGCTGGTGGCCCTGCACTCGGGCGGGTTCTTCCCGGTCGGCGGCTACGGCAACGGCTTCACCGGGCATCTGCAGGCGATGTTCCTGCCCAGCCTGACCATCGCCCTCGGCATCTCGCCGATCCTCATCCGCAGCCTGCGCGCCAGCCTGCTCAACGTCCTCGAGTCGGACTACATCATGACCGCCCGCTCCAAGGGCATCTCCGAGCGGCGGGTGATGTACCGGCATGCGCTGCGAAACGGCGTCATCTCGACGGTCACCGTGCTCGGCATCAACCTGGCCTTCCTGGTCGGCAGCACCGTCGTCATCGAGCAGGTGTTCGCGGTGCCGGGGATCGGTCAGCTGATGCTGAGCTCGATCTTCCAGCGCGACTTCCCGATCGTCCAGGGCGTGACGCTGGTGTTCGCCATCATGGTCGTCGTCATCTATCTGGCGGCGGACCTGGTGCACGCCATGCTCGATCCGCGGGTGCGGTTCGACTGATGGCCACCGCCGCCGCGCCGATCGTCACCGAGCCGCTCGTCGTCGAGCGTCATCGCGGCTTCCGCGAGCGCTGGTACCGGACGCCGTCCTTCGTGGCCGGCCTGGTGATCATCGGGACGATGCTCACGCTGGCCGTCCTGGCGCCGGTGATCGCGCCCTACGACCCGAACCACCAGGACCTGACGCAGCTCCTCCAGGGGCCGTCGTCGCAGCACTGGCTGGGCACCGACAACCTCGGCCGCGATGTCTGGTCGCGGATGCTCTACGCCGCCCGGGTCGACCTGCAGGTGGCGTTCCTCGCCGTCTGCTTTCCCTTCATCATCGGCACCGTCCTGGGCTGCATCTCCGGGTTCTACGGCGGCTGGGCCGACACCGGCGTCATGCGCTTCGTGGACGTGGTCGTCGCATTCCCCTTCTATGTGCTGATCATCGCCCTGGTGTTCGTGCTGGGGCCCGGCACCCGCAACATCTACATCGCGATCACACTCGTCGGCTGGGTGTCCTACGCCCGCATCCTGCGCGGCGAGATCCTCGTCGCCAAGCGCCAGGAGTACGTGCTGGCAGCGCGCGGCGCCGGCTTTGGCGACGCCCGCATCGTCATGCGCCATCTGTTGCCGAATGTGATAACGCAGGCGATCGTGTTCGCCATGTCCGATATCGTGCTCGACCTGCTGGCCATCGTCACCCTCGGCTACCTGGGCCTTGGCATCCAGCCCCCCACCGCCGACTGGGGGACGATGATCGCCGACGGCGAGCAGTTCCTGACCACTCACTGGCAGCTCTCGACGTTCCCGGGGGTGGCGGTGGTGATCGTCGGGCTTGGGCTCTCCCTGCTCGGCGACGGGCTGGCCGACCTGCTGAGGCCGGAATGAGCGAGCCGCTGCTCGAGGTGCGCGACCTGAGCGTCGAGATCACGCTCAGCCGCGGCACCATCCACGCAGTCGACGGTGTCTCGTTCGCGCTCGAGCCCGGGGCAGCGATGGGGCTGGTCGGGGAGTCGGGCTGCGGCAAGAGCATGACCCTGCGGGCGATCCTCGGCCTGCTGCCCCGCCCCGGCCGGATCACCGCCGGGCAGGTGCTGTTCAACGGCAAGGATCTGGTCAAGGGCGGCCAGCGCGGCCTGCGCGAGGTGCGCGGCGGCTCGATCAGCATGATCTTCCAGGAGCCGATGACGGCCTTGAACCCCGTCATGCGGGTGGGCGACCAGATCGCCGAGGGGCCGCGCTACCACCTCGGCTGGAGCCGATCGGCGGCTCGCGACCGGGCGCTCGAGCTGATGCGGATGGTCGGCATCCCGGATCCCCGGCGGCGGATGCGGGCGTACCCGCACGAGCTCTCGGGCGGCTTGCGCCAGCGGGTGATGATCGCCATTGCCCTCTCGTCGGAGCCGCAGCTGATCCTCTGCGATGAGCCGACCACCGCGCTCGACGTGACCATTCAGGATCAGATCCTGAAACTGCTGCAGGCGCTCCGCCGCGACCTCGGCGTGGCCATCGTCTTCGTCACCCATGACCTGGCCGTGATCGCCCAGACCTGCGAGACCCTGGCCGTGATGTACGCCGGCCGGGTGGTGGAGACGGGCCGGGTCGAGCAGATGTTCCGCGAGCCGCACCATCCCTACACGCTCGGCCTGCTCCGCTCGGTGCCCGACTTCGACGTCGTCCGCGACTCGCTGGAGGCGATCCCCGGGATGCCGCCCGACCTCGCCTCGACGTTCACCGCCTGCCGCTTTGCCCCCCGCTGCCAGTTCGCCCAGGACGACTGCCTGGCGGGCGAGGTGAACCTGCGCGAGATCGACGGCGGCCGCAGCGTCGCCTGCCTGCACGATGACGCCTGCGCCGCAGCGGCCAGTGCCGACCCGGTGATCGCCCGTGTCTGAACCGCTCCTCAAGGTGCGCGACCTGCGCATGGAGTTCCCGCTCAATGCCACCCTCGCGCGGCGCCTGCGGCGGAGCGACCTGGAGGTGCTGCGGGCGGTGGACGGCGTCGACCTGGAGATCGAGCGCGGCGAGGTGCTGGGCCTGGTCGGCGAGTCTGGCTGCGGCAAGTCGACGCTTGGCCGCTGCCTGGTCGGCCTGTACGAGCCGACGGCGGGCGAGATCCGCTTCGACGGCGCGACCCTGCCCGCACGCCGCGACAAGGCGACCCGGCGGCGGATGCAGATGGTCTTCCAGGACCCGTACTCGTCGCTCAACCCGCGCATGACCGTGCGCCAGACGCTGGGCGAGCTCTTGCGCGTGCACCACGTGGTCCCGCGCAACCAGGTGGACGCCCGCTGCAAGGAGCTGCTCGACCTGGTCGGCCTCGGGCCGCGATCGCTGGACGCCTATCCGCGGCAGTTCTCGGGCGGCCAGCGGCAGCGCGTCTCGATCGCCCGCGCCCTCGCGCTTGAGCCGGACCTGCTGGTGGCCGACGAGCCGGTGTCGGCGCTCGATGTCTCCGTCCAGGCGACGGTGCTGAACCTGCTGGACAGCCTGCGCGAGCTGCTCGGCCTGACCATCCTCTTCATCGCGCACAACATGGCGGTGGTGCGCCACGTCTGCGACCGGGTGTCCGTGATGTACCTGGGCCGGATCGTCGAGACCGCGCGCACGCCCGATCTGTTCGCGGATCCCCGGCACCCGTATACCCGCGGGCTTCTGAGCGCGGTTCCCCGGCTGACGCCCGGCCGCGCCTCGACCGCCGTTGCCGTTATCGGCGATCCGCCGAGTCCGATCGACATCCCGGCCGGGTGCCGGTTCCGCTCCCGGTGCCCGATCGCCCAGGAGATCTGCGCCGAGGCCGACCCCCGGCTGGAGCGCCACGACGCCCAGCCGGGGCACGAGGCCGCCTGCCACTTCGCCGACGAGCACAGCCCCGGCCCGGTGCATCACGCGGAGACGCGCGCATGAGCGGCGCGCTGATCATCGCCAGCGAGCGCGGCGAGGTGGGCCTGGCCGAGGCGATGCAGCGGCTGCGTGGAGGCGGCTCGGCAATGGATGCAGTGGAGATCGCCGTGCGGGCGGCCGAGGCGAACCTGGAGGACCACTATGTCGGCGTCGGCGGCATCCCCAACGTGCTGGGCGAGGTCGAGCTGGACGCGTCGATCATGGACGGGCGCACACGCGCGGCCGGCGCGGTGGGCGCGGTCCGCGGCTACCCGCACCCGATCACGATCGCCCGGGCGGTGCTCGAGCACCTGCCGCAGCACGTCATGCTGGTCGGCGACGGCGCCGAACGGTTCGCCGCCGACATGGGGATCCCGCAGGGCGAGACGCTGACCGAGGAGGCGCAGCGGATCTGGCGCGAAGGCGTCCAGGATGGCGCCGACGGGAACTCGCCGGCGGACGGCGACGGTGAGCGCCGCTACCGGGAGGCGGCCGTGTCGCTGCTCGCCCGGATGTCGCCGCATGACGGGCCGTGGGGCACGGTGAACGTGATCGCCCGCGACCGCGACGGGAATCTGTGCGTCGGCGTCAGCACCAGCGGCTACCCGTGGAAGCACCCGGGCCGGCTGGGCGACTCGCCGGTGATCGGCGCCGGCAACTATTGCGACAACCGGCGCGGCGCTGCCGCCTGCACGGGCCGTGGCGAGCTGGCGATCAGGGGCGCCTGCGCACATTCTGCGGTCTGGCATCTGGGGACGGGGGCTGCGCCCGTCGAGGCGGCTATGGCGGCGCTCCGCGAGACCGAGGGCATCCCCGACGGCTTCCGCTCCGCCCTCTCGATGCTGGTTGTCGCGCCGGACGGCCGGCACGCCGGTGCCTCGACGAAGCCGGGCGCCACCTACTCGATGATGGACGAGCGGACGAGCGCGCCGGAGATCTGCGAGCGCGCCCTGCTCGAGGACTAGCCCGGGGCCGCTGCCGGCGGAGAGCCTGGGCGCGGTCGCCGATCAGGCGATGATGCGGCTGGTGCCGGCGGCCAGGTCGGAGGAGATCTGGCGGAAGATCCCGACCAGCTTGGACGGATCGGGGTCGGCGTAGTAGTTGCCCGGCGTGGCGATCGCCTGCATCGCCGTCCACGGCTCGGTGAACGGCGCCTCGTTTGCGCCGGTCCAGCTCTGGCAGGCCGGCCCGCCCGACTGGTCGCCGTAGAGGATCGAGTAGATGAGGACGCCCTGCGCCTTGAAGTCGGACGCATCCTGGATCGCCGTGTTGCAGGGCTGGGTGCAATGGGGGTCGACCGTCCCCCTGGTGCAGCCCTGGCCGAAGTTGGCCGCGCCGTCGGACAGGAACACGATCACCCTGGTCGCCCCCGGGCGCCCGTCCGCCTGGAGCTCTGCATAGGCGGCCTCCAGCGCGTCGGCGTAGTCGGTCGCGCCGCCGGGCTTGAGGCAGTTGATGTCGCTGATCAGGTTGGAGCCGGGGATCAGGTTCCCCTGGTTGTCGAGGTAGTCATCGGAGAGCGGGACGACCGTGTACTGGGCGTTTGGGCTCGTATAGCTCGAGTTGCCCTGGGCGCTGCAGACGTCCGAGAGACCCATCGAGTCGGGCGGCAGCAACGTCAGCCCGACCGAGTCGCTGCTCGCGTCCAATCCGGGCAGGAACCCCCGGAGCAGGCCGTCCTTGAGGTTGCTCATCTTGTTGTCCGCCGACATCGAGCCCGTGCGGTCGATGACCAGCTGGATGTCGAGCGGCTGCTCGCCGCACGGCGAGCATGCCTCGGCGCTGGTCGAGATCGGAATCGAGCCGATGCCGATCAGCTTGATGAAGAAGGTCGGGATGTGCGCAGTCTGGGTGACGGTGACCGTGTTCGCGGTGTCGCAGGGGATGGGCGTGGTGGTCTCCAGGCAGCTCGTGGTGACGTTCGCCTTCACGTCGGCGGCGGGGACGGCCGCGATCGTGTTGATGCCGCCCGGCGCCGAGGTGAGCCGGGTCGCCGCGGCAACTGCCGCCGACGGATCGGGCGGGTAGCTGTTGGTGAGCGTGCCGGCGCCGGCGGCTGCGGCCGCGTCGGTCGAGGCCTGGAGCGCCTGGCGGACGCGATAGGCGTTGCCGACGTCGATGACCATCCCGCACACCACCAGCAGGACGAGCAGGAACACGGCGACGATGGGCAGCGCCTGCCCTTGTTCGGACGTCGGGTGGGGAATCGTGCGCATCGGAGATGGGGGATCGGTGCCGGCCTCGGCCTCGGCCGGCGCACCTCTCTCAGGATCTGCGCTGGAGCGCCTCGGAAGGATCCCTCCGACGGGGGGTTCTACTGGTGGTCGCGGGGGATCCGCAGGTCCCAGCGGCGGCTTCCGCGCTCGGCGCCGTCCTCCCGGGCAACCAGCTCGATCTGGAGCCGATACTCCTCGGCATCGCTCTCGATGGTCATCCGGGCGTGCGATTCGCACTCCGCCTCCGGGAAGCGGACCACGAATCGCCCCTCGCTGACGCTTCGCGACCGGCCCGGATCGTCGCGGTGGACGCTGACCGTGCCGCCGTAGAGCTCGGAGTAGGAGGGAACGGCGCCGCTTGCCGGGTAGTCGCCGAAGCTCCCGGCGTGGGCGTGCGTCTCGCCCGAGATCTGGTCGCGCTCGATCGTCCAGCGCACCCAGCCGGGGTCATCGGCGGTCTTCGGCCGCTCCTTGTTCGACTGGTTGGCGGTCTCCGGCCGGGGCGGCGCGAGCTGCGGGCGCTCGCTGACCGGGCTCGGCCCGTCGAGCACCGGCAGCGTCAGCTCGGCGCCGGCTGGGTCGATCTCGAGCGTCATCGGCCGAGGCGGTGCCCAGGCGTTCGGCCAGTCGCCGCCGGCCAGGTCGAGGCGCAGGCGATGGCCGGCCGCGAACGTCCAGGACATCGCCTCCAGCTCGACGCGGACGCGCACCGGCCGGCCCGGTACGAGCGGCGAGGGCTGCTCCCGGGAGTTGCGATGCGCCAGGTTCAGCAGGCCGCGCGTGACGAGGGTCGAGCTGCCGTCGGGTGCGACGTCGCAGAGCTTCGCCGACAGATAGGCGACCGGCGCGCTTGCCTGCACCTCGCAGTCGAGGGCCGCGTGGCCCAGGATCTCCAGGTCGCCGGCCAACTCCGGCCATGTGTGGACGAGCGAGAAGGCTTCGTCCGGACGCTGGTCGTCCGGCTGCCCCCAGGGGAGCGCCGCGGCGCACGAGATCCAGGCCGTCCACCCGGTGTCGCCGCACACCTTCAGGCGGCCGCCGCCGCCCGCGGCGTCGGCCAGGCGAAGCACGCGCGGCGCCAACCGCTCGGCCGGCCACGCGGGCTCGTAGCGCCACTCGCCGTTGACGGCTGGACGGGTTGGCCCGGGGGCGGTCGAGCGCTGGGCGAAGAGAACGATCGGCGGCTCCGAGTCGACGCCGTTTTCGATCCCCTTCAGCCACCGGTCCCACCAGCGCAGGTGCTCGGCGATCAGATCGGCATTCGGCCCCGGCACGCCCGTGTCGGTCGCGGCATGCGACCAGGGGCCGGCGATCAGCCGTTTCGGGCAGCGGAGCGCCTCGAATGTGCGCAGGGAGTTGTTGCGATAGCCGTCGGCCCAGCCGGCGACGATCATCGTCGGCACCTCGATGGCGCCGTAGTCGGGGCGCAGGGAGCCGTACTGCCAGTAATCGTCGAAGCGCTGGTGCTCGAGCCAGCGGACGATCCACGGCTCCGTCTCCTCGATCCGCCGCAGCCACAGCTCGCGCCAACCCTGGCCGTAGATCCCCGGCACCGGCGGCAGCGCGTTCATCGCGATCATGTAGGTCGGGTAGTCGACCTGGTCGACTCCCTTGAGGGCGCCGCCGAAGTAGTGGACGTCGTCGGCGTAGCGGTCGTCGGTGGCGAAGATGGGGATGATCGCGCGCAGAGCCGGCGGCCGCTCCATGGCCAGCTGGATCGAGTTGAAGCCGGAGTAGGAGGTGCCGTACATGCCGACGGCGCCGGTCGACCAGTCGCGGGTGGCCAGCCAGTCGATCACCGTCATCAGGTCTGTGCGCTCGACGGCCGGGTACTCGTCCTCCGCGATCCCCTCGCTCGAACCCGTGCCTCGCACGTCCACCCGGCAGACCACGTAGCCGGTGTCCGCCAGCCGCTGGTACTCGGGCTCGTACGAGGCGGTGATGTCGTCCTTGCGATAGGGAAGGGCCTCCATCACCGCCGGCCAGGGCCCGCCGGGCCCGGGGAAGTAGAGCGTTGCGGCCAACCGGACGCCGTCCGCCATCGGCACGAAGACCTGCTCGGCGCGGCTCATGCCGCGGCGGCGACTGCGTCGTAGACCAGGCGCTGGAAGGCGGCGATCTGGTGCTCGGCGTTCGTCATCAGCCGGCCGTGCGGGACCATGTCGGCGGACAGGCCCTCCTGGACGCCCTCGACCAGCTCGCTGTCCTCGTCGTTCACCTGGCCGGCGAACGCTATCAGCTGCTCCGCCTCCTCATCCGGCAGCTCGGGTGGGAAGTAGAAGTCGGTGAACCCGGCACTGGATGTGGCGCCGGTGGCGTGGGTGATGTCCACGCTCATGTTCATCGGCCCAAGCTCGACGTTGAAGGTCGTGTTCGGAAAGAGCAGGTGGTACTGCGTCTGCTGGACGGCCTCACCGGCATAGGCCGCCGGGTCGCGGGGGTCGCCGGACTGGCTGGCCAGCAGGCCGTTCCATCGCAGACGGTAGTTGTCGGCGCTGACATCGACGATCTGGGACAGGCCGGGGTGGGCGACCTGGCAGTGGTAGCACTCCAGGTAGTTCTCCATCGATGCCTTCCAGTTGACCTCGGCCGACCAGGGGACGTGCCGGCGCAGGCGCAGACGGGCCAACTCGACGCCGCCCGCGGCCAGCTGCAGCGGTAGGTCGCCGAGCACGTCGGCCAGCGGCGGCGCGCCCGGATCCGGGTTGACGAAGACGAGCGGCCCCAACTCGGCCACCGCGACCGGGACCAGCGACAGCTCGTCCGACTCGAACCCCGGCTCGCGTTCGGAGCGAGGGGCGCTGCGCAGGCGGCCGTCGAGGCCGTAGGTCCAGGCGTGGTAGGGGCACTGCAGGCTGTTCCGCCGGCCGGAGCCGCGGGCGACCACGTGCCAGCGGTGGCGGCAGACGTTGACGAAGCCTCGCAGCGCGCCCTCCTTGTCGCGGGCGATCACCACCGGCACCGGGCCGATGCGGGTGGCGAAGAAGCTGCCCGGCTCGGCCAACTGCTCGCCGCAGCCGGCGTACTGCCAGCTCGAGCGGAAGATGGCGTCGCGCTCGCGGACGGCGATCTCCCGGTCGTGATACCAGGAAGCCGGGAGCGTCCGGCCCTGCTCGAGGTTCTCCAGAACAGTGTCAAGGATCAGTGTCATCGGACGGTCTCCAGCGTCGGGTGGGGGAGGAGGGCGGTCAGTGCGCGCTCGATTGTGGGCCGGGCCACGGCGCGCACGAAGTCGGCCCGCTGTCCGGCCAGCTGCTCCAGACCGAGCCCGTCGAGGAGGGCTGTGACGACGCCGGCGTCCTGCGCCGGCGCGGCCGAGCCGAGCCGTTCCAGCACCGGCTCCAGCTGTCGCCGGCTGGCCTGGGTCCAGGCCTCGGCGGCATCGGCCATGCCGGGGTCGCGGGCAGCGGCCAGGAACACCTCGTAGGTCGCCAGGGCGTGCGGCCGGTCATCCAGGTACGCACCCAGGTCGTCGGCCAGCGCCGCCGCGAGCGAGCGGGGCGAGCGGGCCTCGGCTGCCGCCGCCCAGGCGGTTCCGGCAGGCACCTCCGACTCGCTCTGGGCGCCGTAGCGGAGCGTCTCGCGAAGCAACTCGCGCTTGGAGCTGAAGTAATACGTCGTTGCGCCGAGAGGAACGCCCGCCTCCGCCGCGACGCGGCGGTGGGTCACCTCGCCGACGCCGCCGCGGGCGACCACCCGCAGCGCGGCGTCCAGGATCGCCCGTCGCGTGCGCTCGCCCTTGCTGCTCCGTTGCACCATTATTGTACGATCGTACAGGAATCTTTTGGGGACCGCAAGCTAGCTTGCTGCCGTGCGCGCATCGATCCACGACCTCGGAGACGGCATCTTTCGGCTGACGCACCGGCTGCCCTGGGCGCTCGACCACGTGCACTGCTACCTCGTCCGCGAGGACGCGGGCTGGACGGCGATCGACACCGGCCTGGGCACACCGGCGACGCTCGACGCCTGGCGGGAGGCGCTCGCCGGGCTGGGCGATCCGCCGCTGCACAGGCTGATCGTCACCCACTACCACCCCGATCACGTGGGCGCCGGCCGCGAGCTGGTGGAGATGGCCGACGTCGGTCAGGTCGTGCAGGGGCGGCTGGACGCCGAGCTCAGCCGGCGCGCCTGGGAGGACCCCGACGACGGCTCGTTCGCGGCCTACCTGATCGCCAACGGGATGCCCGACGACGAGGCGCACGCGTCCGCCCGCGAGGAGGGCCGGCTGGCGGTGCACCCGCCCCGTCCGACGCGCCTCGTCGATTCCGGGGACACCGTCGAGCTGGCCGGGGAGCGCTTCGCTGTGCATGTGCTGCCAGGTCACGCCGATGGCCACATCGTGCTCGCCGGGGAGCGCAGTGGCCGGGTGTTCGGGGGCGACGTGCTGCTCGCCGAGATCACCCCCAACGTCGGACGCTGGCCGGACACTGCCGCCGACCCGCTGGGCGCCTACCTGCGATCGCTGGGAGAGCTGGAGCGGCTGGCGGCCGCCGTGGTGCACCCCGGGCACGGGCCGGCCATTCGCGACGTCCCGGGGCGCGTGGCCGAGATCCGTGAGCATCACCGCGAGCGACTGGATGCCCACCTGGCCGCGCTCCGCGCCGGCGCCCGCACCGCGCACGCGGTGGCCCAGATCGTCTGGGCCGAGGATGGACTGGGCTTCCACGAGCAGCGCTTCGCGCTGGTCGAGGCGGTGTCCCACCTGGAGCGGCTGGAGGGGGAGGGACGGGCCGGCCGAGCCGACGACGGCACCTGGCATCCCGCGTGATCGCCATTTCGGCTGTGGCGTAGTATCTGTTCTCCCGACTTCGCCCGACCCGAGGAGCACGAGCGTGGCCACCGCCGAACGAGAGCAGCGAACGACGTTCATCCGCCAGGACGGCAAGGACAAGGTGACGGGTCTAGGCCGGTACGCCGCCGACCTGACATTCACGGGGATGCTGCACGCGAAGTTCCGCTATTCCGACCACGCGCACGCCCGCATCCTCCGCCTGGACACCGCTGCCGCCCGCGCCCTGCCGGGCGTGTTCGCGGTGATCACCGCCGACGACGTGCCGGACGTCCGCTACGGGCCGTACGTCCAGGACCGCAGGTTGTTTGCCCGCGACGTCGTCCGCTTCGAGGGCGAGGTGGTGGCCGCCGTCGCCGCCCTCACCCCCGAGATCGCCGAGCGGGCGGCGGCGCTGATCGAGGTCGACTACGAGCCGCTGCCCATCGTCACCGATCCCGAGCAGTCCTTGGCCGACGGAGCGCCGTTGATCCACGACGGATGGGCCGGCTACGGCGCGCTCGAGGACATGGTCCGGGATGGCAACGACGCTTCTCGCTCGACGATCGTCAAGGGCGACGTGGAGCGCGGGCTGGCCGAGTCCGACGTCGTCCTGCGCGAGCGCTACGTCGCCGACATGTCGCATGCGGCGCCGATCGAGCCGCGCGCGGTGGTTGCCCAGTGGAATGGTGACAAGGTGACGATCTGGTCGTCGACGCAGGTGCCGTTCAACGCTCGCGCCGGGGTGGCGACGACGCTCGAGATGCCCGAGGCCGACGTTCGCATCATCGTGCCCCACCTGGGCGGCGGCTTCGGCGGCAAGTGTGAGTTCCACTTCGAGGCCCACGTCGCGGCGCTGGCCCGGGCCGCCCGGCGGCCGGTGCGGCTGGTCTTCTCGCGGCGCGAGGAATTCGTGGCCCCCGACCACCGCCGCGAGGGGCAGGTGATCGAGCTCGAGACCGGAGCCCGATCGGACGGCACGCTGCTCGCCCGGCGGGCGCGGCTGGTGCTGGACAACGGCGCCTACTCGGCCGACGCCTCGTTCTTCTCCCAGCTGGGGGCGATGATGGCGGTCGGGCCGTACCGCATCCCGCACGTGTCGGTCGACGCCAGCCTGGCCTACACCAATACCAGCCCGTCCGGCTCGGTGCGGGCGCCTTCGGCGCCGCAGTCGTGCTGGGCGGTCGAGCAGCACATGGACGAGCTGGCGGCCAGGCTGGGGATCGACCCGGTCGAGCTGCGCCGGCGAAACATCGTCCGCGAGGGCGATGAAGGCCCGACCCGGCAGGTGTTCAAGCCGATCGGCGCCGCCGAGGCGCTGGAGCAGGCGGTGAAGGCAATCGGCTACGGCCGGGAGCTGCCCGAGGACGAGGCGATCGGCGTCGCCTGCGGCTACTGGCCGTCCTTCGCCAACCCGTCCGGCGCCCACGTGAAGCTGCACGGTGACGGGTCGGGGACGATCGTCACCGGCGCCCAGGAGTGCGGCACCGGCGCCGTCATGGCGCTGCCGCTGCTGGCGGCGGAGGTCCTGGGGATGCGCCCCGAGCAGTTCACGGTCGTCTACCAGGACACGGATGCCGGCCCCTGGGATGCCGGCGCCAGCGGCTCGCAGACGACCACCAACAACGGGCGGGCGGTGATGGAGGCCGCACGCGACGTGCGCGAGCAACTGCTCGACCTGGCCGAGGAGGAGCTGGAGGCGGCGCGGGGCGACCTGGAGATCGCCGACGGCGAGGTGCGCGTCAAGGGATCGCCGACCAAGAACATCTCGATCGAGGACCTGGCGGCGAAGGCGGCCGGGGACAGGCTGCTGATCGGCCGCGGCTCGGGGCCGCTGCCGCCGACGCCTGTGGTGGACGCGTCAGGCTGCACCGGCCGGCTGGGGATGGAGTCATGGGTCGGCCCGACGTTCATCACCCATGCGGTGCGCTGCAAGGTCGACCGCCGGACCGGCGTCGTGCGCGTGCTCGAGGTGGCCGCAGCCCACGACTCGGGGCGCGTCCTCAACCCGCGCGGGGCGACCGGGCAGGTCGAGGGCGGCGTCGTCATGGGGATCGGCATGGCGCTCAGCGAGGGGACGCTGATCGGCGACGACGGCCGCCAGCGCAACCCGCACCTGCTGGACTACAAGCTGCAGACCGCCTCCGACTGCCCGCCGATCGAGGTTCACTGGGTGGAGGTGCCCGACGACGAGGCGGGACCAAACGGCTCCAAGGGCGTCGCCGAGCCGCCCTGCGTGCCGACTCCGGGCGCGATCGGAAACGCCATCGCCAAGGTGCTGGGCCGGCGCGTCCACGAGCTGCCGATGACCCCGGCCCGGGTGTGGGAGGCGTCCCAGCAATGAGCACCGCCTACGCGGAGCCGGTCGAGCTGGCGGAGGCCCTGGCGGCGGTGTCGTCCGGGGCGAGGCCGGTTGCGGGCGGCACCGATCTGGTTGTCGGCGCCCGGCAGGGCAAGGCCGGGCTGCCCGACTCGCTGGTGGCCATCCACCGGCTGCCCGAGCTGCGGGGGATCGCCGAGCACGCCGGCGGGCTGCGGCTGGCGGCGCTGGTCAGCCACGAGGAGATCGTGGCTGACCCACGGGTGCGCGAGCGCTACACGGCAATCGCCGATGCCTCGGCGATCGTCGGCAGCCACGCCACCCGGCATGTCGGGACGATCGGCGGCAACGTGATGAACGCGTCACCGGCGATGGAGACCGGCGGCCCGCTGATCTGCTTCGACGCCGAGGCCGTGCTGGCGTCGATCTCCGGCGAGCGGCGGGTCGCGGTGGCCGACCTCCTGACCGCGCCGGGCCGCACGTCGGCCCGCCCGGACGAGCTGCTGGTGGCGGTGGAGCTGCCGGCGCTACCGGCCGAGTCCGGCAGCTGCTACGTCCGACTGGAGTACCGGCGGCAGATGGAGATCGCGGTCGTCGGCGCCACCGCGATGGTCGTTCTTGAGGAGGGCCGGGTCGCCGATGCGCGCGTCGCCATCACGGCGCTTGCGCCGACCATCCGCCGCGTCCCGGAGGCCGAGGCGGCCCTCGCCGGCACTGACGGCGGGGAGGAGGCGGTGGTGGCCGCGGCAGCGGCCGCGGCGGCGGCCTCCGAGCCGATCTCGGACGTTCGCGGCTCAGCCGACTACCGGCGAGCGATGGCCGCGGTCATAACTGCCCGGGCGCTCGCTGGCGCACTCGCTCGGGCCCGCGGCGAGGTCGTCCCGATACCCGCGAGCCCGGCGCTGCATGGAACAGGCTGAGGAGGAGGCGAATGCGTTACGAAGCCACCCTGAAGGTCAACGGCGTCCCCTATCCAGTCGAGGTGGAAGGGCAGCGCAGCCTGCTCTCGGTGCTGCGCAGCGAGGTCGGGCTGACCGGCACCAAGGAGGGCTGCGACGATTCGGAGTGCGGCGCCTGCATGGTGCTCCTGGACGGTCATCCGGTGAACTCGTGCTCGTACCTGGCGCTGCAGGCCCAGGGGCGCGAGATCACCACCGTCGAGGGGCTCTCGAACGGCGGCGACCTGCACCCGCTGCAGCGCCAGTTCCTGGAGCAGGGCGGAGTCCAGTGCGGCTTCTGCACCCCGGGCATGCTGATGTCCGCGAAGGCGCTTCTGGATCGCAATCCCGATCCCAGCGAAGAGGAGATCCGGATCGCGCTTTCCGGCAATCTCTGCCGCTGCACGGGCTATCAGGGAATCGTGCGGGCGGTACAGGCAGCGGCTCGCGACCTGGCCTGAGCGCGGCTACCATTCGATCGATGGTCACGCTCACCGAAACCGCCGTCGAGAGGGTGCGGACGCTGGCCGCTGGCGATCCCGAAGCGCGCGTTCTGCGGCTGGCCGTCGAGGGCGGCGGCTGCTCCGGATTCCAGTACGCGATCGGCTTCGACAGCGAGATCGAGCCGGACGACCTCTCGGTCGCGTTCGGCGACGTCCAGGTCGTCATCGACCCGATCAGCCTGCCCTACCTGCAAGGCTCGACGGTGGACTGGGTGGACGGCCTGATGGGCGCCGGGTTCCGCTTCGAGAACCCGAACGTCGCCTCGACCTGCGGCTGCAACTCGTCCTTCCAGGCGAAGCCGGAGATCGAGGGGCCGTACTCGCCCAAGCCCGACGGCTGCGGCACCTGAGCGCCGGCGCAATTTCGGTGCCTGGCCCCTAATTTCACGGCGACAGAATCGTCGCAGACTCGTGACGTCGTCTGACGCCTAATCCATCTGGTTGAGCGATTGCGGGTCCAGCGGTCGGATCGCGCCAGCGGAAATTAGGGGCCAGGCCCCCACGTTTCATCGCTCGCTTTCGTGACAGCGCCGTGACGGTCGGCGAGGTCGTCGCGGACGGCAGAGCGGCGGATCTTGCCGGTGGCCGTCCGCGGCAGCGAGTCGACGAAGCCCCGCCACCACGATCACGTCGGGATGGACGATCTGGCCGCGCTCGGCATCGGCCGTGCGGCCTTCGCCGACCCGGCCGCGCTCCGTCGGCACGACCAGGGCGCGCATCAGGCCGGCAGTGTTCCCGCCGCCTCCAGCCAGCGCCGCCAGTCGGCGTGCCCGGCGTAACGCCAGGCAGCCGACCCGGCGCTCGGCTCGATCGTCTCCCCGGTCTCGGCGAGCTCGGCCAGGTCGGCGAAGGCTGCCCGGCCGACGCCGGCGGCCGCGGCACGGGCAGCGCCCAGCGCTGTCGCCTCGGCCTGTGCGGCGACCCGGACCGGGATCCCCAGCACGTCCGCCTGGCGCTGCATCAGCCACCGGTTACCGGTCATTCCGCCGTCAACCCGGAGCAGCGCCGGCGCGACGCCGGCCGTCCCCATCGCGTCCACGATGTCACGCACGCGCCAGGCGATCGCCTCGAGCACTGCCCGCACCATGTGGGCTCGCGTCGTGTGCGCCGTCATCCCGGCCCATACCCCGCGTGCCTCCGGCATCCACCAGGGAGCCGCAACGCCGGTCAGCGCCGGCAGGAAGCGCACCCCGCCGGTGTCGGCCACGGAGCCGGCCAGTGCCTCGCTCTCGGCCGGATCGGCGACCAGGCCCAGCTCGTGCAGCCAGCTCATTGCGGAGCCGGCGGTGAACACGCCCCCGTCCAGCGCATAGGCGACCGACTGCTCCTGCCAGGCGACGGTCGGAAGCAGGCCCGCCGGGTCGGCCGGCGGCGACGCACCGGCGTTCGCGAGCACGAAGACGCCGGTACCGTACGTCGCCTTGGCTGCGCCCGGGGCCAGGCAGCCGTGGCCGGCCAGTGCCGCTGTCTGGTCGACCAGGAGGGTGCCCAGCGGGAGTCCTGCCAGCCGCCCCAGCTCGCCCACCGACGGCCCGATCGGCGGCAGCCAGGCCGGGTCGACCCCGAAGATCGCGCACAGCTCCTCATCCCACTCGCCGGGCCGGTCGATCCGCTGCAGCTGGGTGCGGGCGGCGGTCGAGGGATCGGTGCGGGCGCCTTCGCCGAGCCGTGCGCAGACGTAGGCGTCGAATGTCCCGAAGCGGACGCGGCCGGCTTCGGCCGCGCCGGCAACCGCCTCGTCGTTCTCCAGCAGCCAGCGAATCTTGGTCGAAGAGAAGTAAGGATCGAGCGGCGTGCCGGCCAGCGCGCGCACCCGCGGCTCGGCGCCCGCGGCGCGCAGTCGGTCGACGACCCCCTGGGAGCGGCGGCACGACCAGACGACCGCCGGCGCCAGCGGTCGCAGCGTCTCGGCGTCCCAGGCGACCACCGTCTCGCCCTCGTTGTCCAGGCCGACCGCGTCCACCCGAGCGCCGTCGAGCTGCCCGACCACCGCCGCCAGGCCCTCGGCCACCGAGACCACCACCTGATCGGCATCCTTCTCCACCCAGCCCGGATGCGGGTGGGCGGTGGGCACCTCCCGGTACTCGTCGGCCAGCACCCGGTCGCCGTGGCCGAAGGCGACCACGCGGGTCCCAGTGGTCCCCTGGTCGATCCCGATCAGCGCGCTCAACGAATGGCCCGTGCCGCCAGCACGGCCAGTCCCGCCGCGCCGGCCACGAGCAGCGGCCCGCGCAGCGCCCGGGCGAGCATCGGCAGATCGGCGGCCGACATCCGCACCTGCGAGCGCCAGGCGCCCAGCTCGCCGTGCACGACCAGCTCGCCGCCCTCGCGGCCGACCCCGGTGACGGTGAACGGCAGGTCGCCGATGGGCGAGCGGACTCTCATGCCGCCTCCAGGATCCGCGCGACGTCGGCGGCAGCCGCCGATCCCGCCCGCTGCGCCGCCGCCACCGTGGTTGGGTCCCCGGCGGGCTGTGCATACACCGTGCGCGGCCCCTCCCAGACGGCGCCGTCGACGTTTCGAAGCGGCGCCAGGCCGTGCGCCAGGATCAGCGCGTCGCACTCGACGCGCTCGCCGCCGTGGAGCCGGAGCGCGGAGACGCGGACGGCGCCCTCGACTGCCACCGGGGCTCCCGTCGCCACGATCACCGCCGGGCTTCCTGGGAACGGGCGCAGGATGCCCTCCGGCGCCACCACCTGGACGCGCTCGGCGCCGGCGTGGAGCAGCGCGCCGACGGCGCGCGCAGCCCAGTCGCCGCCGCCGACGACGGCCGGCCGACGGCCAGCGAGGAGCCCCGTCTCGGACAGGTGGCAGGCCACGGTTGCTGCCAGGATACCGGCCGGCCGCGGCCCGGCGAGCCCCAGCTCGGCGCGGCCCAGCGGGCGCGACCCGGCGGCCACGACGAGCGCCTGGGCGGGGATCCGGCGGGCGCCGTCCTGGCCCATCACCAGCAGCTCCTCGCCGTCCCAGCGGATCGCGGTCTCGCCGAGGTGCAGGACCGCGCCCCGGGCCTCGGCGGCGGTTGCCGCCGCCCGGGTCTCGTCGTTGTCCCAGCCGTGCACACCGCCGGGGACAGGAACGCGGTCGACGACTACCGGCCGGATCCCCTCCGGGAGCGATCTGGCGCAGGCCAGGCCGGTGAGCCCGGCGCCGACGATGGCAACGGTGTCAGGCATCGGCCGGCCCAACGCCGATCGTCGCCGCCGGCTCGGACTGCGCCAGCAGCCACGGCGCCGTCCCGGCGTGCAGCGAGGACAGGAACGAGACGCCGGCCATGCAGACCGCGCCCTGGCAGCGGCCGCCTGTGGCCCGGGTGCGCTTTCGCAGCCCGTCCACCGACCGCGGCGGCAGCGCCATCGCAAAGGCGCCGGCGATCTCGGCGGCCGTCACCTGCTCGCAGGCGCAGACCACCTGGCCGTAGCGGCGGTCGGTGGCGAAGAGCTCCTCCGGACGCGGGTGGTGGAGCAGGCGCGGGATCGGATCGAGCGCGGCCAGCGCGTGCCGCTGCTCGTCGAGCACCGGCGCGCCCGCCGCCGCGAGCAGGCCGTGCACGTGCTCGGCGATCGCCGGCGATCCGGAGACCCCCGTGGAGCGGATGCCCGCCGCGTGGATCAGGTTCGGCCGCCGCCGGTCGGCCTCCAGCCGGTACGTCGTGTCGGAGGCAGGCCTGTTGGCGGCGAAGGTCTTGATGGCGTACTCGCGGCGGATCGCAGGTACGAGCCGGCCGGCGGCCTCCAGGACGTGCTCGAGGACATCCCGGCTGACGGCCCGGTCGGCAGGGTCCTCGCGGTCGTCCGCAGTGGGGCCGAGCAGCAGCGAGCGGTTGGTCGTGGGCACGCAGTAGATCCCCCGCGTGCGCTCGTTGGGGACGCCGCCGACGACCTTGCGGAAGCGCCCGCCGAGCTCCCGGTCGAGCAGCCAGTACTGGCCCTGGCGGGGCCAGCAGCGGAACGGCTCGCCGCCGGCCAGTGCCGAGACGTTGCCGGCGCCGAGGCCGGCCGCGTTGACGACGAATCCGGCCCGGATCGTCCCGGTCGCCGTGCGCACGGCAGTCACCCGCTCGCCGTCGACGTCGAAGCCCAGGACCGGCGACGAGAGCAGGAAGCGGACGCCGTTTCTGGCCGCCAGCTCGGCGTAGCCGATCGTCAGCCGGAGCGAGTCGACGATCCCGTCGGTCGGGAGGTGCACGGCCGCCCGCGCCGACTCGGCGACCATCGGCTCCAGCTCCCGCGCCCGCTCACCACTGACCAGCTCGGCCTCGCAGCCGTTCATGCGCGCCTGCTCGAACAGGTGGCCGAGCCCCGCCTCCTCGTCCTCGGTGAGCGCCACGCAGAGCGTGCCGATGCGCTCCCAGGGGGTGTCCAGCGACGGGCAGAGCGCTTCCCAGCCGGGCGCCGAGCGCGTCACCAGCTCCGCCTCCAGCGTGCCGGGTGTGCAGTCGGCACCGCAGGTGGCGATGCCGGTGTTCCCCTTCGACGCCCCCTCGCCGACGTCGTGCGCCGCCTCGACCACGGCAACCCGGGCGGTCGTGAAGGAGAGCCGGCGGGCGATCGCGCAGCCGACCACCCCGCCGCCGACGATCACCACGTCGTATGCACCGTCCCCGCTCATGGCCGGAGGTATATCCGAGCCGCGCCGGCTCAGCTGACCGTGAGCGTGCCCTTCATGCCGGCCGCCTCATGCCCGGGGACCGAGCAGTAGTACGTGTACGTCCCGGGCTTCAGGTCCTGGATGGCGATCACCGATACCCCTCCGTCGGAGACGATCTTGCCGTGCAGGTTGACGCCGTTTCCGTTCAGCGAGATGTCGTGGCCGACCGACTGCGGATTCATGGAGTGGATGACCACCGGCCCCGCCTTGGCGGTCACCGAGCTCTTCACGTAGCTGAAGCCGGACGGGGAGACGTCGATCTCGATGACATGGGCGCCGGCGACGCTGGAGACAGCACTGGAGGCCGAGCTGCCCGCCGAGGAGCCGCCCGAGCCGCCGCAGCCGGCGACCGCTGCGGCGAGCGCGACCACGATCAGGGTGGTGGGCCATCGGATGCTCATGCCGACACGGTACCCGATGCCCGGGCCGGGCGAGCGAACTTGCGGCAAGCGGCGCCGACGACTGAGGTCGTGACTAGTATGCGGAACCGTCGTGTTGGTCCTCACGTTCGAGTCACCCGAGGCCGATGGCGGCCTTGTGAACGCGTTGTGAGCACCTCGCCGCGCAAGATCTCGGCCGTCCCCACGCCTCCGCCCGCGACAGTCTCGGACGAGCAGGCGCTGGACTTCTTCTACTGGATGACGCTGACCCGCGCCGTCGAGGAGCGGGCGCTCAACCTCTACCGCCAGGGGCGGCTCCCGGGCAGCTACTACACCGGGCGCGGACAGGAGGCGATCGCCGTCGGCATCGCGGCGCCGCTGCGGCACGGCCGTGACGGCGACTGGCTCTCGCCCTGGATCCGCGACCTCGGCTCCTACCTCGTGCACGGCGTCCCGGCGTGGCGCCTCTTCAGCCAGTTCATGGGCAAGGCGGGCTCGACGACGCGGGGCAAGGACGGGAACCTGCACATCGGCGGCGAGGAGTGGAACATCCCCTGCCAGGTCTCGCACATGGCCGACATGATCCCGCTGACCGTGGGCGCTGCCCTGGCCTACCGCCAGGCCGGCCAGGACCGGGTGGCGGTGACCAGTTTCGGCGACGCGGCGACGTCGCGCGGCGACTTTCACGAGGGCCTGAACATCGCCGCCGTGCTTGAGGTGCCGGCGATCTTCGTGGCCGAGAACAACGGTTGGGGCTACTCGACGCCGATCGCCAGGCAGACCAAGGTCACCGAGCTCTACCGCAAGGCGGCGGCCTACGGGATCCCCGCGGTCTCGGTGGACGGCAACGATGTGTTTGCCGTCAACTCGGCGGTCAAGGCCGCTGTCGATGCCGCGCGCGCCGGTCAGGGACCGCAGTTCATCGAGTGCCTGACCTACCGCATGGGCGGTCACGCCGCCCACGACAAGTACGAGGCCTACATGCCCATGGAGACCCTTGCCGAGTGGTCGGACAAGGATCCCCTGAAGCGGCTCGAGGCGGCCCTCCTGGGCGACCGGGGAATGGACGCCGAGCGCCTGGAGTCGGTGCGCACGCGCGTCCGCGACGAGGTGCGCGACGCGGTCGACCGGGCCGACGCCGACGCCTACCCGGACGCCGCCGAGGCGCACCAGGGCGTCTTCGCGATCGACGGGGACGACGCATGGCCGAGCTGACCTACCTGGAGGCGATCAACGCCGCCCTCCACGACGAGATGGAGGCCGACGAGCGGGTGTTCTGCATGGGCGAGGACGTCGGCAGGCAGGGCGGCGCCTTCGGCGCCACCAAGGGTCTGCAGCAGCGGTTCGGCGAGCTCCGCTCGATCGATACGCCGGTCGCCGAAGCGGGCATCGCGGGGGTTGCCATCGGCGCGGCCATGGCCGGCCGGCGGCCGGTCGCCGAGATGCAGTTCGGGGACTTCGTGTCGATCGCCTTCGATCAGCTCATCACCTGCGCCGCCAAGATGCACTACCGGGTCGGCTGGGCGGTGCCGATGGTCGTCCGCTGTCCAAACGGCGGTGGGGTCGGCGGCGGCCCGTACCACTCGCAGAACGTGGAGGCGTGGTTCCACCACCACGCGGGGCTGAAGATCGTCTGCCCGGCGACTGCCGACGACGCCTACGGTCTGCTCCGCTCGTCGATCCGCGATCCCAATCCCGTGGTCTTCTGCGAGCACAAGTTCCTCTACCGGCGGGAGAAGTCCGAGGTGCCGACGGGCGCGGGTGGCCGCCTGGTGCCGATCGGCAAGGCGGCGATCCGCCGCCCCGGCGACGATCTGACCATCGTCACGTACGCCTCCATGGTGCGCCTCGCCACGGCGGTTGCCGACCGGCTGGCGGACGAGGGCACGTCCTGCGAAGTGATCGATCTGCGCACGCTGGTACCGTTCGACGCGGAGACGGTGCTGGAGTCCGTCCGCCGCACCGGCAAAGCTTTAGTGGTGCACGAGGACAACCTCACCGGTGGCTTCGGCGCCGAGGTGGCGGCCGTGATCTCCCAGCATGCCTTCGAGTATCTCGACGCTCCGGTCACCCGTGTGGCCGCCATCGACACGCCGATTCCCTTCACGCCGGTGCTGGAGCGCGAGTATATGCCGACCGAGGACGATCTCCTCGCGGCGGCCCGCGACCTTGCCGCCTACTGACAGACACTGCGCCCGACCGGGCGCCACACCGGCCGTTTTGCGCATCCTCGATTATAATCGGGGTTGCTCGTAAGGGGGCAGAGCGTGCGTTTCCGAAACAGGCTGTCGATCATGCTGGTCATCCTGGCGGTGGTGCCTTTGGCCGCGGCGTCGCTGCTCGCCTCGTCGCTGGTCCGCCGGGACGAGACGACTCAGGTGGACGGGAACCTCCAGGCGGGGGTGTCGGGCGCGTTCGGAACCTACCAGGGGCAGCTCTACAAGACCCGGACCAAGGCGGCGACGTTTGCGAGCAGCAAGCCGGTGCAGCGGGCGCTGGCCGGCCGCGGCGACCCGCAGGCGGCTGCCGCATCGATCGCGCCGCCGTGGACTGCGCAGCTCGAGCGCCGCGGCAAGGTCATCGGGGGGAAGGCGCCCGCCGGCCCGGCCTGGAAGGCAGAGGTCCCGGTCGGGGCGCACAGCGCGGTGGTGGTGTGGTTGCCGATCACCGACTCGCTGCTTGTGACACTCTCCAGGGGCTACCCGCAGACGCCTGGCGTCGAGCTGGCGGCAGTGGCCGGCGGGCGCGCCTTTGCGTCCACCTCCGGGATCACCGGGCCGGTCACCGGGCTGACCTCGAGCTCCGTCGGCAACGCCTCGGTCGGTGGCCACGACGTGCGCGCGCAAGCGGTCACCCTGCCGACCTCGAAGGGCGGGCCGGTTCTGCTCGCCTCCACGTATCCCTCGGCGGCCATCGACAACGCGGTCGACTCGCGCCTGCTGCGACTGCTGGCGCCGCTGATCGTGGCCGCGCTGATCGTGACGGCGCTGGCGCTCTTCGCCGCCGGCCGGATCTCGCAGGCCCTGACCGACCTCTCCGGCCGGGCGGTGTCGCTGCTGCGGCCGGGCACCCCGCCGCCGGCGGGCGACGAGCTGGACGAACTGGGCGCCGTCATCGACCACATGTCGACGGAGCTGACCACGCGCGTGGACGAGCTGGAGGCGGAGCGTGGCCGGGTCAAGGAGACGCTCCAGCGTTACGGTGAGACGCTCGCAGCCACCCACCGCCTGGACGCCCTCGTCGCCGCGGTGCTGGACACCGCCGTCCAGGCCACCCGGGCCCGCGGCGGCCGGCTCATGCTGTACGACGGCGACACCGGCCAGGCGACCGAGCAGGCGCGGATCGGCAGTGCGCTGGGCTCGCGCACCGACCTGCCCATGGTCGTGTCGGCGGGCGCCGGCCTGGAAGGGCTGGCGCTTGCCGAGATGGCGCCGCGCTCGGCCGACCAGCCACGGGCGGTGCTGACGGCGCCGATCGTCCGCGAGGACACGCTGCTCGGGCTGGTCACCGTCGTCGACCCGGAGGGCGGGCGATTCGCCCGCGGCGACTTCGAGACGCTGGCCGGGCTGGCGGTGCAGGCAGGGGTGGCGATCGAGAACGCCCGGCTGCACGCCGTCGTCGAGCAGCAGGCGGTGACGGACGCGCTAACCGGCCTTGCCAACCGCCGCCAGTTCTACGAGGTGCTGGGCCGAGAGTTCGAGCGGGCGCAGCGGTTCGGCCACGAGCTGGGCCTGATCATGCTCGACATCGACGACTTCAAGCAGGTCAACGACACTCTCGGCCACCTGGCCGGGGACGTCGTCCTGCACGAGGTGGCGGCCGCGTTGCAGGACATGATCCGCGAGATCGACGTGGCCGCCCGCTACGGCGGCGAGGAGTTCGCGGTGCTGCTGCCGCAGACCGGGCGGGAGGGCGCAGCCAGCCTGGCCGAGCGCCTGCGGATCGCCATTGCGGAGCGCGACATCGTCTTCGCCGGCGCGCCCATCGAGGGGATCACGGCGAGCTTCGGCGTCTCGGCCGGACCCGAGGACGGAATGGGCCAGCTCGACCTCGTGGCGTCGGCCGACGCCGCCCTCTACCGTGCGAAGCGGCAGGGCAAGAACGACGTGGTGGTGGTCTGACGTGTACGCCGGGCACGTTGATATACTCGTGCGGCACTTTGTGCTGCCCTGACCACCGACCGGGAGGGCCGGATGTCCTCAGACAGTTCGTTGTTCGCCTCAGCCATCGAGGAGCATCTCGAGCTCCAGCGTCGTAACCGGCATCTCGAGTCCGAGCAGCCGCTGGAGTCGTTCGCCAACCGCGACCCCTTCCACAACAACCCGCTGTTCAAGTCCGAGCACGAAGCCCGCCGTGAGGAAGAGGAGACCGGCGAGCACCCCGCGCTCGAGCTGCCGGCGGATACCGCTGCGATGCCGCGAGTCGAGTCCGAAGGCGACCCCGCGAGCTGGATGGAGACCTCCAGCGTGGGCGACTTCAGCTGGGACTAGCTTCCGGCCGACACCGGTGATGCGCCCAGGGCGATCGTTTACCGGATGGTTACCCACCGCCCTCGCGACAGGGGTACGCTCCGTTCGATGAGCAGAACGGAACCGGTCGTACGAGGGGTCGAGGCTGCGGAGGACCGGTTCCTGAACCGGGAGCTCTCCTGGCTCGACTTCAACCTCCGCGTGCTCGACCTCGCCTGCGACGCCGAGTTGCCGCTGCTCGAGCGAGTCCGCTTCTGCTCCATCGTCTCGTCCAACCTGGACGAGTTCTTCATGGTCCGGGTGGCAGGCCTGGAGCGGCAGGTCGCGGCCGGTGTCGCAACCCGCTCGCCGGACGGCCGCACGCCCGCGGTGGCACTGGCCGATATCCGCCAGCGGGTCAGCGAGATGGTGTCGCGGCAGTCGACGTTGTGGACGCAGGAGCTGGCGCCGGCGCTGGCCGCCGAAGGGATCACCGTCATCGATGTCGACGAGTGCACCCCGGACGAGCTGGCCGAGCTGGAGCTGCGCTTCGAGGGCGAGATCTACCCGGTGCTGACGCCGCTGGCGGTCGGGCCGGGGCAGCCCTTCCCGTACATCTCCGGGCTCTCCGAGAGCCTGGCCGTGCGGGTGCGCGATCCCGAGGACGACGAGGAGCGATTCGCCCGGGTCAAGGTCCCGGAGGCGTTCGCCCGCTTCGTCCAGGCCGGCGCGAACGGGCGGCTGGTGCCGCAGGAGCAGGTGATCGCACACTTCCTGGCCTGGCTCTTCCCGGGCATGGAGATCGTGGAGCACGCCTTCTTCCGGGTTACCCGCGACGCCGACTTCGACCTCTCGGATGAGGCCGACGACCTGCTGGAGGCGGTGGAGCTGGAGCTGCGCCAGCGGCGGTTCGGCGACGTGGTGCGGGTCGAGGTGTCGGCCGGCGTCTCGGACGGGTTGCTGGAATGGCTGGAGCAGGGCCTGGCCGTCCGCGGCGACCAGGTCTACCCGATCGTCGGCCCGCTCGACCTGGCCGACCTCACCCAGATCGCCGACCGCAACCGGCCCGAGCTCAAGTTCGAGCCGTGGATCCCGCTCACCCGCGCCCGACTGGACGCCGCCGGCGAGCGCTTCGACCCCTTCGCAGCAATCCGCACGGGCGATCTGCTGGTGCACCTGCCCTACGACTCGTTCACCACCAGCGTGGAGGCGTTCGTCCGGACCGCGGCGGTCGACCCCGGCGTCGTCGGGATCAAGACGACGGTCTACCGGACGTCCGACGACTCGGCGCTCATGCCGGCGCTGATCGAGGCCGCCGAGCACGCCAAGCAGACGGTCTGCCTGGTCGAGCTGAAGGCGCGCTTCGACGAGCAGCGGAACATCGAATGGGCAAGGGCGATGGAGAAGGCCGGCGTGCACGTGGTGCACGGCTTCGCCAACCTGAAGATCCACGCCAAGACGACGCTCGTCGTCCGCCGCGAGGGATCGACCCTGCGCCGCTACGCGCACATCGGCACAGGCAACTACAACGCCGTCACCGCCCGGCTGTACGAGGACTTCGGCCTGTTCTCGGACGACGAGGAGATCACCGCCGACATCGCCGACCTGTTCAACCACCTGACCGGGTTCGGCCGTCCGCAGCGCTTCCGCAAGATCCTGGTTGCCCCGTTCAGCCTCCGCTCCGGGCTGATCGAGCGTATCCGCCACGTCGCCGATGCCGCCGCCAAGGGGAAGCCCGCCCGGATTCGCATCAAGGTCAACAATCTGACGGACGTGCCCGTCATCGAGGCGCTCTACCGGGCGTCCCAGGCGGGCGCGACCATCGAGCTGGTCGCCCGCTCCATCTGCGCTCTGCGGCCGGGGATGGAGGGGCTGTCCGAGAACATCCAGGTGCGCAGCATTGTCGGCCGCTTCCTCGAGCACAGCCGCCTCTTCTCGTTCGAGGCGGGTGCCGACCACTCGGTGTACCTGGGCAGCGCCGACCTGATGCCGCGCAATCTCGACCACCGGATCGAGGTTGTGGTGCCGGTCGAGGATCGGCGGATCCGGGAGGAGATCTCGTCGGTCTTCGACGTGCTGATGGCCGACAACCGGAACGCCTGGACGCTGCAGCCGGACGGGTCGTGGACGCGGCTCGAGGCGGATGGCGAGCGTCCCCGCGGAACGCACACCGTGCTGATGCGGCGGGCCCAGGTGCGCGCGCGCCGCTCCGGCCGCGCCGCCGCCGTCAGCTGACGGCGGGGGAGGCGGCGCCTACGAGGGCGGGGACGCCAACAGGGCTGCGCCGATCGCGCCGCCCAGGTCGCCGAGCTGGGCGAGATGCACGTCCGGTGGACGGTCGTCGACGAACAGGTGCGGGTGCATGGCCTCCGCGATCCGGTCGACGTAGGGCTGGCCGAGCCGGATCCCCATGCCGCCGCCGATCACGACCGCCTCCACGTCGAGCAGGTTGACGGCCGACGCGATGCCGGCGCCGAGTGCCGCGACGGCCCGGTCGATCAGGTGGTGGGCCAGGTCGTCGCCCTCCTTGAGTGCGCGCTCCCAGATGCCGCTCGATAGCTGGGTGCGGTCGTGCTTGTGCATGATCTTGAAGAGGTCGGTGTGGCGGCCGCGGTCGTCGTGCAGGTGGCGCGCATGCAGCTCCATGGCGCGGCGGCCCGCATACGCCTCCATGCAGCCGATGCGACCGCAGGTGCAGCGCGCCCCGCCGCGGCGTACCACCATGTGCCCGATCTCGCCGCCGGCGCCCCGGCCGACCCACGGCTTGCCGTCGAGGATCAGCCCGCCCCCGACGCCGGTGCCCCAGAAGACGCCCAGGAGCGACCGGTACGGCTCGCCTGCCCCCAGCCGGAACTCGGCTGCGGTGGCTACCTGAACGTCGTTCCCGAGGCTGACCGGCGCCCCGGTCAGCTCCGAGACGGTTGGGCCGAGCGGGTACGCGTTCTTCCACTCCGGCACCACGTTCATGGCGTTCGCCACCGTGCCGGCGCCGGCATCGATCGTGCCCGGCGAGCCGACACCGACTCCAGCCAGTTCGTTGCCGTCGACCGAGGCCGACTGTAGCGCCTCGGCAAGCGTCTCCGACATCGCCCGGGCGACGCCCTCGACGCCGCCGTCCTTCGGGGTCGGCCGACGCGCGTCGCCGAGAATCCCGGCCGACTCGTCCACCACCACTGCCTGGATCTTCGTCCCGCCCAGATCGATACCGCCGCGGATCCGCATGTCCGGCGTAGCATATGGCCGCATGCGAATCAGCGTCCTCGACACCCCTGGAGAGGCGGCCGAGCACGTCGCGGCGCTCGTCGCCGGCGCTCTCGTCGGCGGCGGCCACCTGTCGCTGGCCGGCGGCGGCACTCCGCGCAGAACGTACGAGCTGCTCGCCGCGCGCGACGACATCGACTGGGGCGTGGTCGACCTCTGGTTTGGCGACGAGCGCTGCGTTCCGCCGGACGATCCCGAGTCCAACTACCGCATGGTCGCCGAGACGCTGCTGTCGGCTGCGGGCGCCGCCCGCGTCCACCGGATCCGCGGTGAGGACGATCCCGATGCCGCCGCCATGGACTATGCCGCCGAGATCGCCGGCGTCCGGCTCGACCTGGCACTCCTCGGGCTGGGCGAGGACGCGCACACCGCCTCCCTGTTCCCGGGCAGTCCGGCACTCGCCGAGCGCGACCGGCTGGCGGTGCCGGTGATCGCCGTCAAGCCGCCGCCGCGTCGGATCACGCTCACCCTCCCGGTCTTCGAGGCGGCCCACTCGGTGGTCGTCCTGGCCGTCGGCGAGGGGAAGGCCGCGGCGGTGGCCGCGGTGAGCGCCGGCCGCGACCCGCAGCACCCGGCGAGCCTGCTTCCGGACGGCCGGACAGAGCTTGTGATCGACCGCGCGGCGGCGGCCGGTTTGGCCTGATTTCCCCGGAATTTGCGGGGTTTCTCCACCTCTTCACCACCTCTTCACTGGGTGTTCCCCGCGACGAGGCCATGGCGACCGATGCCACCGCCACACTATGGATATGGAGCGAGTCGGCATCATTGACGTGGGGTCGAACACCGTTCGCCTGCTGGTTGCCCGCCGGGTCGCCTGCGGCGATGTCGACCCCGTGCGGGAGGAGCGCGCCGTCCTCGGGCTGGGCGCCGAGATCGAGCGCTCCGGCCGCATCCCCGGGCACAAGGTTGCCGAGGCCGCGCGGCTCACGCGCCGCTACACCCGCCTCGCCCGCGCCGAGGGTTGCTCGACGATCGACGTGGTCGTCACCGCGCCCGGCCGTCAGAGTGCGAACGCGCGGCGGCTGCTGCAGGCGCTGGAGCGAGCCTCCGGTACCCGCCCGCGCGTGCTGTCGGCTGAGGAGGAGGGGCGCCTCGCCTACCTGGGCGCGATGATCCGCGCCGGTGAAATCGACGGCCGGGTCGCCGTCTGCGACGTCGGCGGTGGGTCGACCGAGCTC
>DASUHT010000010.1:0-6112 GCA_036273335.1 Gaiellales bacterium
TTACCTGGTGCCGCGGCTCGCGAATACCGACACCTTGGCGATGTTGCTGCTGTCGATGAACGACGGGCCGGTCAGCACCGTCTGGCCACCGCCGAGGATGTTGCCGTTGACCTTGAACAGCCACAGCGCGTCGATGGACTCGTAACCCTGCAGGAACGGCTGCTGGTCCACGGCCCACACCACCTGCCCCGACTTGATCTTGGCGACCAGTGCCGGGTTGGTGTCGAACGTGACCACCTTCGCCTCGCTGTTCGCCTGGCCGACCGACTGGCCCGCGATCAGGGCGATGGGCGCGCCCAGCGTGAGGACATGATCGATGCTCTTGTCCTGCCTGAGCTTTGCCGTGATGCCGGACAGCACGGCGGAGTTGTTAGTGCCGTCCACGTACAGCTTCTCCATCGATCCCGCGGAGCCGAGGCCCTGCTTCACGCCGGAGCACCGGGCCTCGAGCTGGACCTGGCCCTGAGCCTGCAGCACGCACAGCACCTTCTTGGCGCCCTCGGAGGCGAGCCGTTTGCCCGCCGCGACCCCCGCGATCGTCTCGTCCTGCCCGAAGAACTCCATCCCGCCGCACTGCTGCCAGTTGTCGACGCCCGCGTTGAACATGACCACCGGGATCCCGGCAGCCACGGCCTTCTTGATCGACGGGCAGATCGCCTGCGGGTTGGGGTCGGTGACCGCGATGCCGTCGACCTTGCTGTTGATCGCGTCCTGGATCAGCGTGGCCTGCTGGGTCGGGTCATCGTTATTGGAGTAGTTGACGGTCACGTTGTCCTTGGCGGCCGCGGCCTCCTGGCCCTTCCGGATGATGTCCCAGAAGGTGTCGCCCGGCGCGGCGTGCGTGATCATTGCGAACGTGTAGTGCGGCGTGTTTGCCTTGCCCGCCGCCGCGACGTTCCCCTGGTCTGCGGCCTCCTTCCCGCCGGTACTGCTGCAGGCGGCGAGGATGAGTGCGGCGAGCGCGATGAGCGCTGTGGCCAGCACCCGGTTTCTGGATCTCAACATGTGCGGTGCCTCCTCTGGCGTCGGACGTGCCCGAATCCTGGTTTCAGAGATAAAGTCGCTGGTCGCGTTTGGCCGCCTCGTAGGCCGCGCGCGCCTTCTGGGTGCTCTCGAGTGCGGACACCTCGGACACCGGGACGTCCCACCAGTCCCCGGATGACGGGACCGGTGCAAGCGGATCGGTTTCGACATACACAACGGTGGTCGCCGCTGCTGCCCTGGCCCGCTCGAGGCAGTCCCGGAACTCCGCGACGGTGCGGGCCCGCAGCACGCCGGCGCCGAGGCTGGCCGCGTTGGCCGCGAGGTCGACGGGGAGGACGCCGCCGTCGAGCAGGCCGCTCTTCGGGTCGCGGTAGCGGTAGCTGGTGCCGAACCGCTGCGAGCCCAGCGACTCCGAGAGCGAGCCGATGGACGCGAAGCCGTGGTTGTCGACGAGGACGATGGTCAGCTTGATCCGCTCCGCGACCGCGGTGACGATCTCCTGCGCCATCATCAGGTAGGACCCGTCGCCCACGAGCACGAACACCTCACGCTCCGGGTCGGCCAGCTTGGCGCCGAGGCCGCCGGCGATCTCGTATCCCATGCACGAGTAGCCGTACTCGACGTGGTACTGCTTCGGATCCCGGGCGCGCCACAGCATCTGCAGGTCTCCCGGCATGCTCCCGGCCGCCTGGACGACGACGTCCCGCTCCTCCATGAACTCGTTGAGCGCGCCGAGGATCTCCGTCTGCGCCGGCAGCGGCCGGTGGCCGAGGTGGTAGGCGCGGGACACCACCTGCCGCCAGTCGGCGCCCAGTTCCTGCGCGCGGGCGGTGTAGGCGGCGTCGGCCCGGTAGCCGCGCATCCGCTCGGCCAGTGACTCCAGCCCGGCCCGCGCGTCGGCGACCAGGGGGACGCCAGCGTGCTTCCCGGCGTCGAACGCCGCGACGTTGAGGTTGACGAAGCGGACGCCGGGGTTGCCGAAGGCGGTGCGCGAGGCGGTGGTGAAGTCGCTGTAGCGGGTGCCAATCCCGAGGACGACATCGGCCTCGCGGGCCAGCGCGTTCGCCACGGGTGAGCCGGTGGCCCCGACGCCGCCGACGGCGCACGGGTGATCCCAGGCCAGCGAGCCCTTGCCCGCCTGGGTGTCCGACACCGGGATGCCCGTCGCCTCCGCGAAGCGCCGTAGCGCCCCGCTGGCCTCGGAGTAGATGACGCCGCCGCCGGCCACGATCAGCGGCTTGCGCGCCGAGCGCAGCACGTCGGCGGCGCGGGCGAGGGCGGCGGGCTCGGGGACGGGGCGCGGCACGTGCCAGACCCGCGCCCGGAAGAGGTCCTCCGGCCAGTCGTACGCCTCCGCCTGCACGTCCTGCGGCAGCGCGATCGTCACCGCACCGGTTTCGGCCTGGTCAGTGAGCACGCGCATCGCGGCGAGCAGCGCCGACGGCAGCTGCTCCGGGCGGTTGACCCGGTCCCAGAACCTCGAGACCGGCTTGAACGCGTCGTTGACCGATACGTCGTACGACCGCGGGTCCTCAAGCTCCTGCAGCAGGGGGCTGGCCGCCCGGGTGGCGAAGAAGTCGCTGGGCAGCAGCAGGACCGGGATGCGGTTGATCGTCGCGAGCGCCGCCCCGGTCACCATGTTGGTGGAGCCCGGGCCGATGGAGGCGGTGCAGGCGAAGGCCTGCAGCCGGTTCCTCATCCTGGCGAAGCCGACCGACGCGTGGACCATCGCCTGCTCGTTGCGCGCCATGTAGTACCGCAGGTCCGCCGAGCCCGTCGCGTGCGCCTCGAGCAGCGCCTGGCCGACGCCCGCCACGTTGCCGTGCCCGAAGATGCCGAAGCAGCCGTGGATGAGCCGCTGCTCCACGCCGTCGCGCTCGGTCCGCTGGCTGGCGAGGAACCGGACGACGGCCTGGCCGACGGTGAGGCGCATGGTGCTCACGCTGCGCCCTCCCTGCCGGTCGCGGACGTCAGCGGCAGGCGTGGATCGACCTGCTGGTCGCGCCAGGTCTGGCGGACCCAGGCGTGCGCCGGGTCGTCGCAGAACCGCCAGGCGCGCTCGTCGGCCGGGCCTGCCATGACGTTGAGGTAGTAGAGGTCGTAGCCGGGCGCGGCGATCGACGGCCCGTGCCAGCCGTGCGGAATGAGCACGACGTCGCCCGCGGCGACCTCGGCCAGCACGTCGATCGGGCGGCTGGCGGTGCCGTACACCCGCTGGTAGGCCAGCCCCCGCGTCTCGAAGTAGTAGATCTCCTCGAGCTCGACCTCGCCGTCACGCGCCTCGTCGTGCTTGTGCGGCGGGTAGGACGACCAGTTCCCGCCTGGCGTGAGCACTTCGACCGCGATGAGCTTGTCGCACTCGAACGCCTCGGGGGAGCAGAAGTTGTTGACCTGCCGGCTTGACTGACCCGCGCCGCGCAGCTCGACCGGCACGTCCTCGGCGGCCCCGTAGCGTGGCCGCAGGCGACGTGTGCACCGCGCGGAGGGGAGGGCGAACACGCCGCCGCCAGGGGAGGTCACCGTGACCGTCGCGTCGCGCGGCGCGTAGGCGAAGTCGCTGACGCGCGAGAACACGTCGCGCCGCCCCCGCAGCTCGAAGGTCTCTCCGTCGCAGGTCACCGTGGCGGAACCGGACAGCGGCACGACAAGCAGCTCGTGGTCGCCCGTGGCCCAGGTGTGCGCCGCGCTGGCCTGCAATCTCAGCACCCGCAGGCCGCAGTAGGCCCATCCGGCGCTCTCCGGCGTCACCACCAGGGAGAAGGCGCCGTCGCCGCTGGAGCCATGCCGGAGATAAAGCTTCTCGTCCATGTCGTCACCCCCGTATCAGCCCGACGGCGGCGTCGACAGCGCCCGCGACGTCGTCGTCGGGCGGGAACAGCAGCGCCCGGCCGACGACGAGCCCGTGCACGGACGGGAATTGCAGCGCCTTGCGCCAGCGGTCGAACGCGGCGTCCTGGTCAACGCTGACCTCACCGCCGAGCAGCAGCGCCGGCAGCGTCGACGCGGCGAGGACCCGCTCCATGTCGTCGACGACCGGCACCTTGAGCCAGGTATAGGCGGAGGTCGTGCCGAGCCCCGACGCCACCGCGATGGAGCGGGTTACCGCCTCGGGCGACAGGTCGTTGCGCACTCGCCCGTCGACCCGGTGTGAGATGAACGGCTCGACCATCGCCATCAGGCCGTGTGCCGCTAGGTCGCTGACCGCCTGGGCGCAGGACTCCATGGTCGGGGCGGTCGCGGGATCGTCCGGGTCGATACGGAAGAGCATCTTGCCGCCGTCGAACCCCATGCGCGCGATCGTCGCCGCGTCGTATCCGGTGAAGCGGTCGTCGATCTCGAAGACTGTCCCGGCCAGGCCGCCGCGGTTCATCGAGCCGACGACCACCTTGTCATCGAGCACGCCGAGCAGCAGCAGGTCCTCGATGACGTCCGCGGTGCCGAGCACCCCGTCGACGCCGGGCCGGGACAGCGCGAGCGACATCCGCTCCAGCAGGTCTGCCCGGTCAGCTATCGCCATCGGACGTTCCCCCACGCGCAGCGCGCCGCGCGCCGGGTGGTCGGCGGCGATGATGAACAGCCGGTTGTCGTCGCCGAGAAGCGCGGCGCGGCGCTTCCGCCGCCTGGCAGCCTCGGCGATGGCTTGCGGGCGCCGCGCGCGCACGTCGAGGATCGTCCTGAGCTGATCACGCATTGCTGGCCCCCTGCGGTCCCTCGTCCAGGAGCGCCTCGACCTCGGCGGCGGTTGGCATGGCGTCGGAACACGCGAGCCGCGACGCCACGATGGCCCCGGCGGCGTTCGCGAACCGCATCACCCGCTCGAGATCCCAGCCGGCGAGCAGTCCATGGCACAGCGCTCCGCCGAACGCGTCGCCGGCGCCGAGGCCGTTCACCACGGTGACCGGCACCGGCGGGACCTCGACCGCCGCTGTGCCGTCGTGCGCGAGCACGCCTTTCGGCCCCTGCTTGATCACGGCGAGGCCGACGCCGAATGCGTGCAGCGCCTGCGCGGCCGCCAGCGGCTCCCGCTCGCCCACCGCGGTATCGCACTCGTCGAGGTTGCCGACCGCGACGCTCACGTGCGGCAGCGCTTGCTGCACCCAGTGGCGGGCCTGCTCCCGTGACGGCCAGAACATCGCCCGGTAGTCCAGGTCGAGGACCGTGATCTCCCGCCCGCCGCGCGCCTGGAGGGCGGCGAGGGTGGCGGTACGGCTTGGCTCGTCGGAGAGCCCGGTGACGGTGGCCCAGAAGACGCCCGCCGAGCGGATCGCGTCGAGGTCCAGCTCGCCGGCGCGGATCTCCATGTCCGGCGCCTTCGGCCAGCGGTAGAAGTAGAGCGGGAAGTCGTCGGGAGGGAAGATCTCGCAGAACACCACCGGCGTCGGCAGCCCGGGAACCGACGTGACATACCGGTCGTCCACGCCATAGCCCTGCAGCGCCGCGTGAACGAACGTGCCGAACGGGTCGTCGCCGGTCCGGGTGATGATCGCGGTGCGCCGCCGGTACCGGGCGGCCGCGACGGCGACGTTGGTCGCACTGCCGCCGAGCCATTTGCCGAAGGTCTCGACGCTCTCGAGGCCCACGCCGACCTGCAGCGGATACAGGTCGGCGCTGACACGGCCCATGGTGAGGACCTCGAAGGAACTCACGCGAGCGTCCCCGGCCACCCGGCAGCGGCCCGCCCGCTGCCTGCGAGTCTCACGCGCATCGACGGTCCCTCCCTGGAGGTGCTCGCCCGCCGCCCGGAGTGCCGGTTCGTTGCTCCTTTACGTCCGCGTTACAGTTTTTACGCCCGCTTTACGGTCAGGTCAAGAGTATGTCCCGACATATTTACGTATGGAGGTAAAGGCAACCTGTCGACCTGGTGTCATAATGAGTGGGCCCCCGATGAGGCCGCCGCGAGGAGGTAGCCGTGAGCCGTGGCGCCCTGCCGATCCAGATCGACAGAAACAGCCCCGTCCCGCTCTACTTCCAGGTGGCCCAGCACCTCGAGCACCTCATCGAGTCCGGTGAGATCCCGACGGGAACGCAGCTCGAGAACGAGATCGATCTGGCCGACCAGCTCGGCCTTTCCCGGCCGACGATGCGCCGGGCGATCGAGTACCTCGTCGACCGCGGGCTGCTGGTCCGC
>DASUHT010000011.1:0-16628 GCA_036273335.1 Gaiellales bacterium
GAGTCCTTGTCCCACTGGCAGATCTGGCGGCCCTGCATGGCGGCCGGGATGACCGGCACCAGCTCGACCAGCGGCGTCGTCGAGACGACCATCCCGCCCGAGTGCTGGGAGAGATGCCGGGGCAGGCCGCGGATCTCCTCCATCAGGAACGAGAACGCCTTCCAGCGCGGCGAGTCGAGCCGGCCCCGCAGCTCGTCGATCTGCTCCGGCGCCATCTCGCCCCAGGCGTCGGCCAGCCGGGCCATGCGCTCGATCTCGCCCTGGGGAAGCGCCAGCGCCTTGCCCAGGTCGCGGATCGCGCCGCGCGTCTTGTAGGTCGGGAAGGCGGCCACCAGGGCGGCGTGCTCGGGCCCGTAGCGGTCGACCACCTCCAGCATCAGCCCCTCCCGCACGTCACGCGGGAAGTCGAGGTCGATGTCCGGCACGCTGGCCATGTCGCGGGACAGGAAGCGGCCCAGGAAGAGCCGCGTGGCCACCGGGTCGACGTGGGAGAGCCCGATCAGGTAGCAGACGATCGAGCCGACGCTGGATCCGCGGCCGCGGCCGGGCGGCAGCAGGCGGCGGCCGGCGCTCGCCCCGCGCACCCGGGCGGCCACCGTGCGCGCCATCTCCAGGATGTCGCGGTGGAGCAGGAAGAAGCCGGCCAGCCGGTGATGGGCGATCAGCGCCATCTCGTCGTCCAGCCGGGTGCGGGCCTCCCGGAGCAGCGGCGAGCCGGCATAGCGGCGCTCCAGCTCCTCGCGGCAGATCCGCTGCAGCATCGCCTGGGCCGGCTCGCCGCTCTCCGAGAAGTCGGGGTAGCGGTAGCCCAGGTCCTGGGTCAGGTCGAAGCGGCAGCGCTCGCCGACGGCGACCGCCGCGCGCACCGCCTGGGCGGGGAAGCGGGCGGCGGCGACCGCCGGCGGCTGCAGCACCGCCTCGTGGTTTCCCCGCCGCTGCGCCTCGCAGGCGTCGAGCGTGGTGTTCAGGCGGATGGCCACCAGCGCGTCCTGCAGGTAGGCCCGGCGAGAGGAGTGGGCGTGCGCGTCGCCGGTCGCCACGGCGGGCACACGCAGGCGGGCCGCCAGCTCTTCCAGCAGCCGGTTGCGGCGCGCGTCCCCGCGCCAGTAGGGACGCTGCAGCTCGATCGAGAAGCGCTCGCGGCCGAAGATCCCTCGCAGCCGCAGCGCCGTTCGCTCGGCATCGGCCAGGCGGCCCTCGCCGACGAGCCGGGCGACCGCCCCCTGGCGGGCGCAGCCGGACAGGCAGTGCAGCCCCTCGGCGTGCCGCTCGACCTGGTCGAGGCCGATCGCCGGCGCCCGCCTGTCCTCGGCGTGGGCGAGGGTGATCAGCCGGCACAGGTTGCGGTAGCCGCGGGCGTCCTCGACGAGCAGCGTCAGGTGGGAGCCATCGCGCAGCGTCAGCTCGCAGCCGGTGATCGGGCGCAGGCCGGCGTCGCGGGCGGCGATCGCGAACTCGAGCGACCCGCACAGGCTGTCGTGGTCGGTCAGGGCGAGCGCGTCATAGCCCAGCGCAGCCGCCCGGTGGGCCAGCTCCTCCGGCTGCGAGGCGCCGTCCAGGAACGAGTAGCAGGAGTGGGCGTGAAGGTCGATCGCGGGCATCTCGGCATCGAACGTGTGTTCGATGAGTGAGCATAGCGCCACGATTTCCCCCGGACGGGGGAATTTACAAGTGGGCAGGCCCGCAGCACACTCGGAGTACGGCACTCCGCCCCCCAGCTCCCCTTTACCCCAGGAGGCTCCAGCCGTGTCTCGAGCGCAGCTCGACCTGCATACGTTCGCGCAGCACATCCGCGACTGCATCGGCGCCACCGTCGAGTGGCAGCCGGTGAGCGAGGGATCGCGCGCGCTCTGGCTCTCGGTCGACGACGAGGTGATCGGCCGGGCCGCGGGGTACCCCGCCGCCTGCGAGCTCCTACGGGCATGGGTCGCGGGATTCGACCGGGGCCGCGAGCGGGGCGCGATCGACGGCTGGCTGGACGAGATTCTGTCCTAGATGGCGGATCGCTGACACGCCACTACGGCATTGTCAATCGTCTGTAAACAATGGTGATCTTGCGTCCTTGACAGGGTGCATGTGGAACCGGATAGTGGAACGGATTCCGCATGCCGAAACCTTCAGGTTTTCGCGGAATTAGACGACTTGCTTCGTATGACTGCGACTCCCCCCGATCAGCTGACGCTGGGCGATTACCTTCGCGTCATCCGGCGCCGCAAATGGATCATCCTTGCGGTGTTCCTGGTTGTCCCGCTGGCAGCGTTCGCCTTCGCGGCTCACAAGCGGACCACCCACAAGACGACGATCCAGGTCGTCAGCACATACCTGCAGCCGCCGAACTCGACCGGCGGGTCGTCCGCGGGTTCGTCCAGCTCCAGCGCCGATGCCCGCTACCTGGCGGGCGAGGCCGCCTTTGCCGAGTCGCTGCCGGTGCTGAACCGCGCGGTCAAGCTCGCGGCCGCCAATCACGTCGTGGTGACCGCCCAGGAGCTCGCCCACAACTCGGCGGTCACGCCGAGCACACTCGCCGACATTCTCCTCTTCTCGGTCAGCCGCCACCGAGCCGGCGACTCGAGAACGCTTGCCGATGCCTATGCCCGCGCCTATGTCACCGCGCGCCAGGATCAGATCAACCAGCAGTACGGCCAGTCGCTGGCCAACCTGCGGGCGGACATTGTCAGGCTAAAGGGGCAGATCCAGGATCCCACCACGTCGAAGAACGAAATTCGCTCGATCCGCCCCGAGCTTGCCCTCGATCTGAAGAACGTCGTCCCGCTTCGCTACTTCGTCAACCAGAGCCTGCTCGGCGTCCACGAGCAGCCGACCACCTCGAGCACCGTCGCAGTCAAGACGTCGCCCGTCTCCTACGCGGTCGGCGGCGCCCTGGCAGGGCTGGTGCTGGGCCTGATCGTGGCCTTCATCTGGGACGCCATCGACACCGGCTCGCGTGCCCGTCAGCAGCAGCTCGCCGGGACGCTCAACCTGCCGGTGCTGGGCAACCTGCCGACACCGCCGCGACGCCTGCGCACGGACAACCGCCTGGTGACCATGGAGCACGGCGAGGTCGGCGCCGAGGCTTTTCGCCTGCTCGCCGTCCGGCTCGGGCTCCTGGGCGCCGGCGCCGGATCGCGCAGCGTGGTCGTCACGAGCGCGCTCGAGGAGGAGGGCAAGTCGACGACGGCCGCGAACCTGAGCGTCGCGCTCGCCCAGATCGGCAAGTCGGTCGTGCTCCTGGACGGCGACCTGATCCGGCCCACCGCGGCCCGCTTCTTCGGCGCCGAGGGACAGGCCGGCCTGTTCGAGGTGCTGAGCGGCGAGCTTGGGATCGACGACGTCGCGGTCACCGTCGACGTTCCCGCCGGGCAGGGAACGGCCGGCCGCCTGCGAGTGGTGCCGGCGGGCCATGTGACGAGCGACGCCACCGGGCTTCTGGCGTCGGAGGCGCTGGACGAGGTGCTGATCGCCCTCAAGCGCTCCGCGGACTATGTCGTCGTCGACTCGCCGCCGCTCCTCACTGTCAGCCACGCCACGGTCTGGGCGGCCAAGGTGGATGCGGTGCTGGTCGTCGCCCGGGCCGACAGGGCGACCCCCGAGGTCACATGGGACCTGCAGGCGATCCTGGACGCACTTCCGACGCCGACCCTGGGCGTCGTCCTGACCGGCGTCGACGGCAGCGCCGCCTATCCGTACTACACGTCGATGCGCGCCTACCAGCCGGCGCCGATGCAGGCCAACGGTGCCGCGCCGGCCCCGCCGGCACCCGACCTGGCGCCCGCGCCCCTGCCGGCCGAGCCCGAGGAGACGGACCCGGCGCCGCGGACGGACTGGCCGTGGTGACCTACGCCGAAGACAGTCCGCCGAACGGGCTGTCCACCGTCACCGCCGGCTTCCGGCTCGGCGGGCTGCTCCTGCAGCCGCGGAGGCTCGAGGACGCGACCGCCTGGATCGTCGAGCAGGCTCTGGCCGAGATCGCCTGCGTGGTCGTCACCTCGCACATCAGCCACCTCATGTACGCCGCCCAGGACGCCGCCTTCCGCGACGCGGTCGAGCGCAGCGAGCTGAACATCGCCGACGGCTGGCCGCTGGTCGCCGCCTCCCGCCTGCTCCGCCCGGCACTGCCGGCGCGGGTGATCGGGATCGACCTGGTCGAGGCGGTCCTGGCGGCGGGGCCCCGGCTCCGCCTGGCCATCCTCGGCGGCCCGCCGGGATCGGCCGAGGCGGTCGCCGAGCGGGAGCGCCACCGCCACGACATCGTCGCGATCGAGGCGCTGCCGACGGGCGTCTGGGAGGCCGACGAGGAGCTGCAGTCGACCTTCGTGCGGCTCGCCGCCGCCCGCCCCAACCTCGTGCTCGTCGGGCTCGGCGTGCCCAAGCAGGAGCTGCTGGCGGATCGGCTGCGGCCGTACGTGGCCGGCCCGGTGCTCTGCTGCGGGGCGACCATCCCGGTGCTCGCCGGAGCCGTCCGCCGTGCCCCTGCGCCGGTCCGGCGGTTTGGCATTGAGTGGGCCTACCGGATCGGCCAGTCGCCGGTTCGGATGGCGCCGCGCTATGTGCGCACCGGCTCCTGGTTCTTCTGGACGCTGGCGCGCGAGATGACACTCCGGCTGGGCCGGTCGCGGACCCGGCTGCCAGAACAATGAGCCGGCCAGAGGCCGTGGATATCTCCGTCGTCGTCCCGACGCGGGGCCGTCCTGACCTGCTTCCGCAGACCCTCGACTCGATCGCCGCCCAGGACTATGACGGGTCGATCGAGTGCATCGTCGTCCACGACGAGCCGGAGATCCAGTATCCCGCCGTTCCCGGGCACGATGCGGGGCAGCTGCGGCTTCGGGAGATGACGAACGAGCGCTCGCGGGGCCTTGCCGGCGCCCGCAACACGGGAATCCTCTCGGCGCGGGGACGGCTGGTCGCCTTCTGCGACGACGACGACACCTGGGATTCCCGCAAGCTCCGCCTTCAGGTCGACGCCCTGGATCGCTCCGGCGCCCTGGTCGTGAGCTGCGCCAATGTTGTCCACTACGGCGGGCGGCGGAACATCCGACGGGCGCCGTCGGACACCGTCACGTTTCACGACCTGCTGCGGTCGCGGGTCGCCGTGCTCCACTCGAGCACGATCATGGCCCGCCGGGACGCGATCGTCGACCGGATCGGGCTGATCGACGAGGCAATCCCGCGCGGCGCCTCGGAGGACTACGAGTGGCAGCTGCGGGCCTCCCGGGTGGCGCCGATCGGCGTCGTCGACGAGCCGCTGGTGGACGTCGCCTGGCACGAGCGGTCGCTCTACGCCGGCCACTGGAGCCTGTACGTCGGCGGCCTCGAGTACATCCTCGACCGCTATCCCGAGTTCTCCGCCTGCCGTCGTGGCAAGGCGCGCGTGCAGGGCCAGATCGCCTTCGGCTACGCGGCGATGCGGAACGGCCGGGCGGCCCGGCGTTGGGCCGGTCGCTGCCTCCGCCACGACTGGCGCCAGCCACGCGCGTACCTGGCGATGCTGGTCAGCATGCGCCTCCTGTCGCCGGACGCCCTGACTGCGCAGCTGAACCGGCGGGGAAAGGGGATCTAGTGCGATGGGCGGGCCTTCATCGGCGCCGTCCACCGGGCTGGCAGCTCTACCTGCTGCTCGGGCTCTATCCGGTGCTCTGGGTGCTCGGCCTCGCGTACTTCGTGTGGCCGGTCGCGGCCGGGGTCTTCATCCTCTCGCTGTGCCTGCGCGGGAACATCCGGATTCCGCCCGGCTTTGGCCTCTGGGTGCTCTTCCTGATCTGGATGACCGCCTCGGTGATCGAGCTCTCGACCGGCACCCAGGTCATGCTCTTCGTCTGGCGCGCGCTCATCTACCTGACGGCCACCGGCCTCTTCCTCTGGGTTTACAACTCGTCCGCCGACGAGTTGCCGTCGCTCAGCGTCGCCCAGGCGCTGACCGTGCTCTGGGCGGCGGCGGTGATCGGCGGCCTGGGCGGGGTGATCGACCCCGCCTTCTCGTACAAGACGCTGGCCGAGCGGCTCGCTCCCGGCTCGATCCTCTCCAACTCGACCGCCCACTCCTACATCCACGTCGCGCTGGCCCAGATCCAGTTCAAGGCGCTGGGGCGGCCGATCGGCCGGCCGATTGCGCTCTTCGCCTATACCAACCAGTGGGCGGCGACGGTCGGCATGCTGACGCCGTTCGCCATCATCACTGCGATGCAGACGACGCGGCCGCTGGTCCGCAAGGCGGTGTTCGCGCTTCTCGGCCTGTCCACGATCGCCATCGTCGTCTCGATCAACCGCGGGCTGTGGATCGCGCTGGCGCTGGCCGGGGCGTACGTCGGGATCCGGCTGGCGGCCGCCGGCCGGACGAAACTGCTGATCCGGGGTAGCGCCGTCTGCGTTGTCCTGGCGGTGGCGATCGTGGTCTCGCCGCTGGGCAGCCTGATCCACGAGCGCGTCAGCTCCAGCCACAACAGCAACGGCACCCGGTCGACCCTGTACGGACAGACCTTTGCGGGCGTCAGCTCCTCGCCGCTCTTCGGATTCGGCTCCCCGAGGGCGTCGACGACGCTTGTCGGCACGGCCAAGACGGCGGTCGGCACCCAGGGCCAGTTCTACCTCGTGCTCTACTCGCACGGCTATCCGGGGCTCGTCTTCTATCTCGGCTGGTTCGCCTATACGCTGCTGGCCACCCTGCGCCGAAGGACGGTGACCGAGCTCCTCTGGGGGAGCGTGATCGTGATCTCGTTCGCCGAGATGATGGTGTACGACTTCCTGCCGGTCGCGATCTACATCGTGATGATCGCCTGCGCCCTCCTCTGGCGGCAGTCCCTGCTCGAGCGTGAGGCCGTGCCCGCGGCCACGCCGCCTCTGCTGCCCGCGCCGGCGACGCCGCCGGGCCGCACGATCGCGCCGGCCCGATGAGCGTCCGCGTCCTCTTCGTGGGCGGCCTCGGCCGCAGCGGCAGCACGGTGCTCGACCTCCTGCTGGGCGACGTCCCGGGGGTTGCCGCGATCGGCGAGGTCCGCCACCTCTGGGAGCGCGGCCTCCGCGACAACTCGCTCTGCGCCTGCGGCGAGCCGTTCCACGACTGCCCGTTCTGGCAGCGCGTCGGCGAGGTCGCCTTCGGCGGCTGGCACACCCTCGACCCGGAGGCGACGATCGCCGCCGCCCGGGCGGTCGATCGCCATCGGCAGCTGCCGGCCATCGCCGGCCCGGTGGCCGGCCGGCGCGGCGAGCTGGAGCGCTACGGCGGCCTGCTCGAGCGCCTCTTCTCGGCGGTGGCCAGGGTGGCGGACGCGCGCCTGGTCGTCGATTCCAGCAAGGACCCCCCGCACGGGTTCGTCCTGCGACGCGTCTCCGGCATCGACCTGCGCGCTGCACACATGGTCCGCGACCCGCGCGGAGTCGCCTACTCGTGGGCCAAGTCGGTGCGCAGGCCGGACGCCCCCGACGGGGCGCTCATGACCCGCACCTCGGTCGCCCGGACGGCGCTCATGTGGGTCGACGCGAACATGCTGGTCGAGCTGCTGGCGCGGCGGCATGTGCCGACCGTGCGGGTCCGCTACGAGGATCTGGTGGCCGACCCCGAGGGGCAGGTGCGCCGGGTCCTGCACGGCGCCGGCCTGGAGCCGGCGGCGCTGCCGGACGCGGGCCGGCCCACCGTCCAGCATGCGATCGCCGGGAACCCCGTGCGCTTTGCCGGGCGGCCGGTGTCGCTGGTCCTCGACGACGAGTGGCGGAGCGCGATGCCGGTGCGCGACCGCCGCCTCGCGACCGCGCTCACCTCGCCGATGCTCTGGCGCTACGGGTATCCCGCGAGGGTCACGTGAGCGCGCCGATCCTGGTCACCGGGATGCCGCGGTCGGGGACGACCTGGGTGGCGCACATGCTGGCCGCGGGCGGGCAGGTCGCCTACATCAACGAGCCGCTGAACCCACAGCATCCCCCGGGCGGGTTCCCAGGCGTGCTGGACGCGCAGGTTTCGCACCGCTTCCAGTACATCTGCCCGGACAACGAGGGTGCATACCTGGGCGCGTACCGCGACCTGCTGCGGCTGCGCTACCGGCCGCTGGCCGAGGTCCGTCGCAACCACCATCCCCGCGACCTGCCGCACCAGCTGCACCACCTGCGGACATTCACGGCCGGACGGCTGCGCCGCCGGCGGCTGCTGGTGGCCGATCCGTATGCCGTGTTCTCGATCCCGTGGTTCGTGCGGCGCCTGGGGTTCCAGGTGGTGGTGGTCGTTCGCCGGCCGGTTGCCGCGGTCGCCAGCCGCAAGCGGTTGGGCTGGATCTTCGAACCGGAGGAGCTGCGCCGGCAGCCGCTGCTGGTGCGGGACGTCCTCGATCCGCTGGGCATCGCGACCGGCCCGGCGCGGGCGCCCCGAGAGGAGCGGATCATCGACACCGGCGCCCTCCTGTGGGCGGCCGTTCACCGGTCGATCGACGCCTCTCGGCAGGAGCTCGACGGGGTTCATGTGGTCCGCCATGAGGACCTGTCACGCGAGCCGCAGCGGGAGTTCGCCAGGCTCTCGGAGTGGCTCGGCCTCGAGTTCGGCAGCCGCTCGGCGCGCACGGTGGAGCGGGCGACCACCGCCGCGCGTTCCGAGACGCCGGTCGCCAGCCCTCATCAGGTGCAGCTGGACAGCAGGGCCAACCTCGACAACTGGCGGCGGCGGCTGACCGCGGACGAGGTGCGGCGGATCGACGGGCTGACGACGCCTGTGGCACAGCGGTTCTACCCGGAGGTGGACTGACCGCCGGCATTGACGGGGATCTACCCCCTCGTAGAATTTGAGGGACGTCGAGCCCCGGACGGGAGGTACGGGCGACGATGCAGCATCGGCTTCGAGCGGCGCCCACGGCCGCGGATCGCGAGCGCGCAGCATTCCTGGACGAGATGTGCCGGGTGCTCTGGCGTCCCCCTGAGGACGGCGCGGTGGAGGAAGACGAGCTGATCGTGCTGCCGGGCGCGCGCCGGCCGCGCCTGCTCGTGCCGCCGCGCCGGCGGGTGGCAGCCGCGGCCGTCCGGCAGTACGGCGAGCCGCGCTCACGCCGCTCCCGGCTCGGGACGAGGGCGCTCTCGCTCGTCCTGCGCAGCGGCGCCGGCGGGGCGGTCTTCCGGGATCGCGTGCGGCTCGGACCGGCGGGAGGCGACACCATCGACGGCTATCTGGCCGGCGCGCTCGGCCGCGACATCGAGATCAGCATGTACCTGGGTGCGCCGCGTGCCAATCGAAAGCCGGTGCTGCAGCTCCTTGCCGGTGACGGCTCCCTGGCCGGCTTTGCCAAGATCGGGGTCAGCCCGCTCGCCCGCCGGTTGGTGATGGCCGAGCACGACGCCCTGACGGCGCTCGGCGAGGCGTCCCTGGAGGCCGTCACGGTACCGGCGGTCCTGCACTACGGCATCTGGCACGAGATGCCGGTGCTGGTGCTGGGACCGCTTGCCGTCCGCGAGCGGCGGGTGCCGCTGCCCCGGGGGCGCCTGGCACAGGCGATGGGCGCGGTCTCCCGGATGGACGGCGTCGCGCCGGCGGCGCTCGCCGCGTCGCCCTACTGGAGCCGGCTCATCGATCGGCTGGAGGGCGTCTCGGCGTCCCCGCCGGGTGCCGATCTCCGGCAGGCGCTGGCGGACGTCGCGGATCGGGCGGGCGACGCGCGGCTCGGTTTCGGTGACTGGCACGGTGACTGGACTCCCTGGAACATGGCGAGCACTCGCGACGGGCTCCTGGTCTGGGACTGGGAGCGCTTCGCCCGAGGCGTCCCGATCGGCTACGACGTCCTCCACCACTGGTTGCAGACGCATGTCGTCCCGGGCGGCATGGAGCCGCGGGCGGCTGCCCGCGAGACGATCCAGCGTGCTCCCGGCCTGCTGGAGCCGTTCGGTGCCGACACCCCTCAGGCCGCGCTGACGGCGGTCGTCTACCTGGCCGAGCTGGCGACCCGGCAGATCGCGGACGGCCAGGCCGCTGCCGGTGCCCGTCTCGGCGACACCGGCCGCTGGCTGGTGCCGGCCATCGCCGAGGGCGCGCGCGAGCTGTGAAGCGACTCCTTCGCTCTCCGCGCAGCAAGCGCGTCGCGCAGACCGTCTCGGTGACCGCGGCCCGTCTCTCGCCGCGGGAGCGGATGCTGCCGGGGTTCCTGATCGTCGGCGCCCAGCGGGGCGGCACAACCTCGCTCTACCGGGCCCTCAGCCAGCACCCGCTGGTCGCAAAGCCGCTCTGGCACAAGGGCATCCACTACTTCGACCTGCACTACGAGCGCGGGCCGGGTTGGTACCGGGCGCATTTCCCGGCCGCCGCGGCCGGCCGCGGGACCGGCGGTGCGCGGTCGCTGACATTCGAGTCGAGCCCGTACTACATGCTGCACCCGCTGGCCGGCGCGCGGATCGCCCGCGACCTGCCCGACGTCCGGCTCCTGGCGCTCGTCCGCGACCCCGTCGAGCGTGCCTACTCCGCGCACGCCCACGAGATCGCCCGCGGCTATGAGAGCGAGCCGTTCGAGCGTGCGCTGGAGCTGGAGCCGCAGCGGCTGGCCGGGGAGGTGGAGCGGATGACGGCCGACCCCGGCTACCGGAGCCACAGCCTGCAGCACCAGTCCTACATCCACCGCGGGCAATACGCCGACCAGCTGGAGCGCCTGGAGGCGCTGGTCGGGCGCGACAGGCTGCATGTGATCGACAGCGGCGACTTCTTCCGCGACCCGGCTCCGGTCTACGATCGCGTGGTCGAGTTCCTCGGCCTCCCGGCCGCCGGTTACCCGGTCTTTGACCGGCACAACGCCCGGCCCCGACAGGACATGCCGGAGCCTCTACGCCGTGAACTGCGGGAGCACTTCCGCCCCTACGATGCACGGCTCGAGCGCTGGCTAGGGGAGGCCCCCAGCTGGCGCCGCGGAGAAGCGGGCTGAGACGCCCTGGGGCGGCGGTGGCCGCCCCAGGGCGTCAGGCTCCTAGTTGTAGGGGAGTAGGCAGATGCCGCCGTGTCCCGAGACGCCGCCGCATTCCTGGGTGTTGTTCAGGTTGTCACTGGAGATCCACAGGCCCTCGGGCGTGATCTCCATGTCGTCGGCACCAAGGCCGCGTCCGCGGGTGGGGTTGAACACCACGCTGCCATTGGCCGGCGAGAGTCCGACCATGCCCGGCGCCGGGATCGCGCCCGGACCCGGGAAGTCGCAGCCGTTGGGGTTCGAAGCCCAACGCTCGTGCCCGGCCAGGTAGACGGCGCTGGCGTCGGCGGCGACCGAGTAGTAGGAGTCGCAGCCGGTGTAGTTCACCCACTGGTGCAGCACGTATCCGGGGTTGCCGTTGGGCTGCGGCGCCGGGTTGATGGTGGCCGGGAAGGCCGCCGCGGCGTCGCACAGGCCCGTGCGCGGGGAGCTCCCGGTCGGGAACCCGTTCGGGTGGTAGCCGGTAGTGCCGATGTAGATCTGCGAGTCGTCCGGCGACCAGGCCGCGGCCTGGATATAGAACGGCTCGTTGCGCACGCACTGGTACGGGTAGCCGGTCGGGTTGGACGGGCTCAGGAGCCCCATGCTGCCGTCCCACTCGGGCGACGTCCACCCGGTCACCGTCGCCGGGCTGGTGGACAGGTCGAGCATGAAGATCTGCTGCCGGGGCAGGCCGCCGACCGAGGTGAAGTCGCCCTCGACCAGGTCGTAGCGACCGGAGTTGCTGAGTTGCTGGTTGTACGCCCGGGTGGCGTTCGTGTTCGCGTAGCTGTAGTTGCCCGAGATGTTCAGCCGCAGGAACCCGTCGTCCTTACCGGTGGTCGGGTTGAGGCTGGTCATGTACGGCGCCGCGGAGCTGCCGTTGATCGACGTGAAGTAGCCGCCGACGAGGATGTGGCCGCCGGCTCCGAGCACCGTCTCCACCTTCGCGGACGCCGTGTGCGCGAACGTCGGCACGACTGCACCGGTGGTGGTGTCGATCTCGGCGATGTTCTTGACGGCGGTGCCGCCGACGGACGTGAACTTGCCGCCGATGTAGGCGTCGCTGCAGTTGGACCCGTTGAACCCGATCGAGTTGACCACGCCGTTGACGTTCGGGTCCCAGGAGGTGACCTGGTAGGGCGAGGTCGCGCTGAAGCTGAAGATGTTGTTGCGGGTATAGGTGGTATGGATCCGCTGGATCGTGTTGAAGTCGCCGACCGCGTAGATCGTGTTGCCGCACTGCACCATCTGGCGTACGACCTGCGTCGTGCCGGTGTTGGCGAGTTGAGGCGTGTAGAGCGCGGGGGTCGCGGCGACTGGACCGATCGGCGCCGCGTTGACCGACGACGTCGCCAGGGCACCTGTTGCGAGCACCGCCAGCGAGGCGATGGACGCCCTCAGGCCCCAACGGCGTGGACGGCTGGATGGCACGAATACACCTCCTGGAGAAGGAGCTCCGGCGAGCGGTCCTGCATACGGCTCGTGGACTCCGTTTGACTGGTTCCGACGCTTCAGTATGCCATCGGGATTGGCGCTTGTGAACCCCGCGATGATCAGGTTGTACGGTGTCGCGTAAGCATCGCCCAGAGCAGCGGCAGCTCGATGCGCTCGCGGAACGCGTAGAGCATCGCCAGGTAGCCGAGACTAGCGACAGCGAGGTACGCGAAGAGCACTCCGACGGACTCTCCGACGGTGAGCCGCAGGGCTGCTCCGAGGCCCCCGAAGCAGAGGGCGGCGCCCGAAGATCAACCCCAGTACGAGGTTCAGGATCAGCGCCGGTCGGCCAGATGCGGACGCCAAGGACTGCCTGCACATCGGCGATTCGGCTCTGGACGCGCAGCTCAGCCCAGGCGCTCATCTCCCGAACATAACCTGCCTCTGGGGGCAGTCAACCCGAACCGACGTGGGCGTTCTACCCGTGCTGGACGATCGCGATCGGCGTGCCCCGGGCGACCAGCGGCTGCAGGTCACGGACGGTCTCGTCCCAGAGCAGCCCGAGCAGGTCCTCCTGGCTGCGGTTGGCCCGCCAGGGCAGCAGGCTGCGCTCGCCGGTCGGGTCGATCCTGACCACGCGCCCACGCCAGCGCTGTCGCCGGCCGTCTCCCGGCTGCACATACAGGTGATAGGCGTAGCCCGCCGCCTCGGCGACGGCGAAGCGTCCGTCCTCGACCAGATCCGCGCTCGACTCGAGTGCGGGAACCGCTGCGCTCACGATCCCAAACTCCCTCTCCGCCTCCTGCGACTACCCGCTCCAGGCGAGTATCTCACCCGGGCGAGAACCGGTCAACCTGTCATCTGGGTAGCATGCCCTACACCCGCCGGGCCGGGATGCCAGACGGGCGGGTCGGACGGCGCTCAGTGCTCGATGATCTCGATCGAGGCCGTCCGCCCGGTGCGCCAGCGGATGTCGAAGATCGTCTCCCGCCATAGCTCGCTGAGCAGCCGGTCGCGGCTGCGCGATGCGTGCCAGCGCCAGTGGTGGCGGCGGCCCGTCGGGTCGCATGCGACCACGCGTCCGCGCCAGCGCTGGATCGGCGCGTGGCGCGCGTGCAGGTGGATCTCGTAGCGATACGACGCCGGCGCCGGGACGACCTCGGGCATGGCATCAGACGCCATCCCGTCCTGCGTGAGTGCCGCTCGCTGCTCGATTGTCGTCCCCCCGGAGCGTTCGAAGTACGAGTATGTCACCTGGCGGTGGAACGAGTCAAGCTCGCAGGCGCTCAGACGCGCTGGCCGTACCACTCGCCGGCGCCGTCGGAGAAGACGGCGGCGTTGCGTCCGTCCTCCAGCACCAGGTCGAAATAGCGGCGGCGGGTACGGTGGCCGCTCCACCAACCCTCGTCCACCCGCCACTCGTCGCGGACCTGGGTGACCCGCCTTGAGTTGACGATGCGGGGGATCCCCGTCTCGTCCGCCTGTACCCGGGCCCGGCGGGGGAGCCCGATCTGCCGAACATGTGTTCGCACGAACGCACCGTAGCAAATCCCGGTAGAGTGGGCCGATGAGCACAGCCACGCAGTCACGCGTGCAGGGTGGCGTCCGCAGCCGGCTCCAGTGCTGGCGGGAGGGCCACCACTGGGAACGCCAGGTGGCCGAGGAGGGCGATCACGCTAATCAGGTCTGCGTTCGCTGCGGCAAGGTCGGGGAGGAGCTGCCGGTGCTGGACGGCGAGCCGACGGCGGTGATTCCGCTGGAGCCCGACGTGGTCGCGGCCGATCCCGAGTCCGAGACGGCGCTGGGCGAGGACCAGCCTCCGACCGGCCGCCGTATCGACACCCGCACGGCCGTCATCGTGGTGGCCACGGCGGTGGTGGTGGGCGGCGCGATCTTTGCGCTGCGCCGGCGCCGCCGCTGATCAGCCGCCGGCGAGGCGCCAGGCGCGGGACGCCCAGAGTGCCGCCACCGAGATGAGGACGAGGGCGAAGCCGACTGCCAGCGCCAGGTCGGCGACGTTGAAGACGATCATCCGCTGGCCCACCGTCAGGTAGAGGTAGTCGGCCACGCCGCGGCGGTCGGCGATCGCGCAGACCGCGTTCCCGGTGGCGCCCGCGAGCGCGATCAGGGCGCCGACCTGGCCAAGCCGTCCAAGCTGGTGCGCGGTCTGCCACAGGCACACGCCAAGCAGCAGGACCGGTACCAGCACCAGCGCCGGCCGCTGGTGGTGAAGCGTCCCCGCCCGTCCGGAGAGCACCAGGTCGAGGGCGACGTCGGCGATCACCGCGAGTGCGAGGACCATGGCAACTCGGACGCTGCGCATACTCCGAGCATGCACGCAGCGTGCCGGAAGTGCAACGTGAATAGGAGGGGTCAGACCCCTTTATGCGGTCCGGTGCATAAAGGGGTCTGACCCCTTTTATGCACTCAGGGGCACGATGCAGAAGCGGTCCACATCGACCAGCCCGCGATCGGTGATCTTGAGCGAAGGGATGACCGAGAGCGCCAGGAAGCCGATCGTGTGGAAGGGCGCCTCGAGCGTGCAGCCGAGCGCCCGGGCGGCCTCGTCCAGCGCCAGCGTCTGCTCGACCACCGTCGCCACCGGCGCGTCCGAGAGGAGGCCGGCCACTGGCAGCGGAAGCTCCGCCCGGACACCGCGGCTCGCGACCACGACCATGCCGCCGCCAAGCTCGGCCAGCCGCTGGGCGGCGCGGGCCATGTCGCCGTCGTCGGCCCCCACGACAACCATGTTGTGGGCGTCGTGGGCCACGGTCGAGGCAACCGCTCCGGCGCGCAGGCCGGTGCCGCGGACGAATCCGAGGCCGATCCGGCCGCTGCCCAGGTGACGCTCCACGACCGCGATCTTGACCATGTCCCGCTCCGGATCCGAGACCGCAGCACCGTCGAACACGCGGGGCGTGTCGACCAGGCTCTCGGTGACGATCTGCCCCGGCACGATCCCGATCACGTGGGCGTCGCCGCCCGACCAGGGGATCTGGAAGTCATTCAAGGTGAGCGGCTGGATGCGCACCGAGTGGCGCACCCACTCGGGCACCGGCGGCCGCTCCGGATCGACCGCCGGCCGACCGGCCTTGAGCACCGCCGAGGGAAGGAAGCGCTCCAGGTCGTCCAGGAGCAGCATGTCGGCCTGGTAGCTGGGGGCGATCGCGCCCAGATGGTCGAGCCGATGCCAGGTCGCGGCGTTCAGGGAGGCCATCACCAGCGCGTCCGCGGGCGATACGCCAGCCGCCACCGCATCCCGCACGAGCGCGTTCATATGGCCGTCCGAGACGATGTGCCGAGGGTCGCGGTCGTCCGTGCAGAAGGCCATCCGCGACGGCCCGAACTCGGCCACCAGCGGCACCAGGTCTCGCAGGTTGCGAGCGCCGGTGGCCTCGCGGATGAGCAGCCACATGCCGGCCCGCAGCCGCTGGCGGCCCTCCTCCGGAGTGCGCGCCTCGTGGTCGGAGCGAATGCCCGCAGACGCGTACGCCTGGAGGTCGCGTCCGAGCAGGCCGGGGGCGTGGCCGTCGACGTGCGAGGCGCCGTCCAGGGCCAGCTTGGCGAGCTCCGCCGGGTCGCCGGCGATGACGCCCGGGAAGTTCATCATCTCCGCCAGCCCGATCACCCGGCGGCGGCGCAGGAGCCCCTCCAGGTCGCCCGGGGTGAGCGGGCGTCGCGGTGATTCGAAACGCGACGCGGGCACGCATGAGGAGGCGGTGAAGTAGATGTCCAGCGGCACCTCCGCCGCGGCGTCGGCGAGCCAGTGCACGCCGTCGGTCCCGAGCACGTTTGCGATCTCGTGCGGATCCGCCACGACCGTGGTCGTCCCCAGCGGCAGCACCAGCCGCGCGAACTCGTCGACCAGCAGCTTGGACGACTCGATGTGCACGTGGGCATCGATCAGCCCGGGCACCACGTAGCGGCCGCCGGCGTCCAGCTCGTCGGTGCCCTCGTACTCGCCGAGGCCGGCGATGAACCCGTCGCAGACTGCCACGTCCGTCTCCAGCCATTCCCGCGTGAAGACCGAGAGGACGTGGCCGTTGCGGACGACCAGGTCGGCGGGCTCGTCGCCGCGGGCGACGGCGATGCGGCGTTCCAGATTGGTCATCGGTCCGATGGTAGACCGCGCCGGAAGAGCCGGCGCAGCCGGGACGGCGGCCGCGGCTGGGTCGCCAGCCACTCGTCACGGAGCGGCAGCCGGCCCTGCTTGCGAGCCGCCAGCACGCACTCGGTGTGGGCGTGCCGGCGGCGGCTGGTGTCGCCCTCGGGCGAGATCAGCATGTGCTCGGTCAT
>DASUHT010000012.1:0-31589 GCA_036273335.1 Gaiellales bacterium
CCAACCGGGACTTCAAAGAGGGGCTAGTTCGCGCGGTGGCCCGTCCGGGGGCAGCCGCCGGGCGAATTGCAAACCCGGACTACGCTTGTAGACGCTCTCCTCGTGCGGTCGTGGACGCGGGTTCGACTCCCGCCGCCTCCATCACAACCAGGCCGGTCTCGCGCCGGCCCAGGTCTTAACCTATCCGGGGGGCGGGGTGGTCGACCGCGCGGAAGCACCCATGTATGTGATCGTTGACCACGCCGACGTTCTGCATGAACGCGTAGACGCTCGTGGGCCCCACGAAGCGGTACCCCTGCGATTTCAGCTGCCTGGCGAATGCCTCCGCCTGCGGCGTCGACCGTGGCAGGTCGGCGACGGACCGCGGCGCCCGCTTGCGCGTGATGTCATACGACCTCGCGAGCGCAACGAAGCTCGGCGATGTGGACAGCATCGCGCGGGCATTGTCGACAGTCGCCTGAATCTTGCCGCGGTTCCGGATGATCGAGGGGTCCCGTACCAGCCGGTCGACGTCCCGCGCGGTCATCGCCGCGACCCTGGCGACGTCGAAGCCTGCGAATGCCTTCCGGAACGCGTCCCGCTTCCCGAACACGATCGACCAGCTCAGCCCAACCTCGAACACGCCCAGGGTGAGCGCCTCGAACATCGTGGGCACGTCGTCGGTGCGGGTCCCCCAGACCTCGTCGTGGTATCGGCCCAAGGCGGTATCGGCCGCGCCGGCCCAGGAGCAGCGTGGCTTGCCGTCGTGCCCGACGGTCACGTCGCTACTCATCCCGGCCCAACGACCCGTCGTGCGGCGCGACCGTTCATTCGCGACTCCTCCTCGCGTAGCTGGACGTGTCCCCGCCCGGATCGGGCGAGTGAGCGTGAGTGTCCACGAGAGGGGTGCGGCCGCGCATCACACGAACCTGCGATCTCAAATCCGCCGCGCCCCGAGGATGCATCATTCGCCGCCGACGTCAGCGACGAAGAGGCTGCCGTCACGGACGACTCGCAAGTCCCATGGGGCGTAGCGTCGGGAACGGTCGGCCGTTTGGGTACGATGACCGCGGAGAAGGAGTCGACATGGCTGCACGTGATCGGCGGGCGCTCGCCGACGGCCTGGTTCGTATCGGCGAGGACGCCGTTGCCAAGAGCAACGATGGCCTGCTCGACGCGTACTTCACAGACGACTATGTCCTCCACAGCCCAGCGGGCGAGTTCAGCCGCGATCAGATCAAGGCATACTTCGCGGCGCTCAGGGCGAGCTTCAGCGGCTTCACGATCTCGCGCGCACAGATCCTCGTGGACGGCAACTACCTGGCGGCGCGCACGGTCATGGCTGGCCGCTTCGACAACGACTTCGCCTACACGCCGGTCGGGAACGTGACGGCCACCGGCAAGCAGGTGCGGTGGGAACTGCACAACATCTTCCGCTACACCGATGACGGACGGCTTGCCGAGGAGTGGGTGCAGACTGACACCGTCGAGTTCCTGCGGCAGCTCGGCGCACCGGGGTTCTGACGCAGGCCGAGGCCCGTGCCAGGCGGGCTCGGTCAACCGTGCGTCGCTACACCCGCATAGCTCCCGTGCCGGAACTCGTCGGTGAGTCCTGGGTGGGAGGGCTCCCAGCCCAGCTCGGCGCGAGCCTGGGCCGCAGTGGTGCCCTGATCGAGGAGCAGCACCTCTGCGAGGTAGTCGCCCAGGCGTGCGCGCGCCTCGTCGTCCGAGCCAGGAACTGCTCCCGGAGCCCCGGTGGCGACCGCAGCCGCTTCGGTCAGTTCCGCGACGGTCGGCGTCAGGCCGTTGCCGACGACGTAGCGGCCGCGGGCCGAGTCGTTCTCCAGCACACGGCGGAAGAAGCTCGCGAGATCCGCGACGTGGACCGTCGACCAGTGCTGTTGTCCGGTGCCGAGCATGATCAGGTTGCCGGCGTCGTCGCGGGGTGAGTTGAGAAGGAGCCCGGCCGTCCCGCCGCCGCCGTCGCCGTAGGCGGTGCTGGACACGATCACCACGCCGCGGATGTCTCGAGCGTCGAGCACTCGCCGCTCGATCGGCTCCTTCCACGCCACCAGCGCGGGCGCATCGATCGGCGAGTCCTCGCTTATGGCCGTATTGGTTCCATAGATCCACAGACCGCTGATGTGGAGGTAGGGCTTGCCGCTGCCGGCAAGCGCCTCGATTGCCGCGTCGGCCACTGCCGAGTCCAGGTCAGCACTGGTCTCGTCGCCGGGGCTGGCGGTGTGAATCGCCCCGTCGGCGCTGCCGAGCAGGCGGACGAGCGCCGGCCGGTCGTAGAGATCGACCCTGGCCGGCGTGGCGCCCCAGGCCGCCACGATCTCGGCTTGGTGATCGTCGCGGACGAGCGCCGTCAACGTGTGCCCGTGCGCCACCAATTCCCGTAGCACGTGAGATCCGATAAAGCCTGTTGCACCGGTGAGCGCCACTTTCATTTCCGGACACCTCCTCGAGCGAACACATCGGTCGATTGGGAAGGCTATCGTGCGGTGGCACTTATGTCAAGCGTTCGCTTGAATTGTTGAAGGTCGCGCCGCCCGGCGGCTGCCGAGCGATGCTCAGGTGGCGGTCGGGCCACCGAAGACTCCGGCGAGAACCGGGACGAGCCGACGCTCGATCTGCTTCTCGGAGCTGCCCCTGAGCTCCGCTCCGACGGCTGCGAGGGCAAGCCAGTTCATGAGTCCGGCCGCGCAGCGCGTACGGAAGATCAGCTCTCGGTCGCTGACGTCGGCAACGTTTGCCTTCAATGCCGGGGCGACGGCGGCACGGATTCGCTCAAACCTGGCGTCGAATCGACTCCACGCCGGTGGAGGATCGATTCCGCTCCGCGCCACGATCCGCATCACGTCGAGATCGCGACCGCCCGCGGCAAGCGCGCGGATCATCGGTCGAGCAAACGCTGTCGCCACCTCCTCAAGGGTGGACTCGGGGCCCAACACGCTCACGGCTTGCTGCTGGGCGTCCAGATAGTGCTCCAGAGCATGCTCGATCGCCGCGTCGCGCAGTGCCTTCAGCGAGCCAAAGTGGTAGCTGACCGCAGCGACGTTGGCGCCGGCTGCCTCCGTGACGTCTCGCAGGCTCACGCTGCCCTCGCCCCGCTCAGCGAGCAGGTCCAGCGCAGCGTCCAGCAAGCGCGTCCGCGTCCGCTGGCCGGCCTCCCGACGCTGATCCGTTCGCTCTCCCGGCTTCATCGCCACCTATTCAATCAGATGATCGAAAATACACAACCCGGGGCGACGGTCGCGCGCGACAGGTCCCCGGACAACCAAGGAGGCCCGATGACTGCCCACGTCGTTGGCTGATCGCCCGTCCTCGGACATACACTGCCCGTGCGCCCCCGCGGACATGGAGTCCGCGGTGAGGCGGTTGGACGGATCGAGGCCTCTTGAACGCACCTGACAGCCCAGTGTTGACCACATCCCAGCTCGCGACAATCGCCGAGCTGGGCGAGGAGCGCACGGCGTCCGAGGGCGACACCCTCTACCGGATCGGCGACGAAAGCTACCCGTTCATCGTGATCCTGGAGGGCGAGGTCGCTGTGCTCGACGCCGCCGGCAACGAGATCACGCGGCACGGCCCGTCGAAGTTCCTCGGCGAGGTCAATCTCCTTTCCGGACAGGCGGCGTTCGTGACTGCCCTGGCCTTGAAGCCGCTGCGCTACATCGCCGTCGAGCGTGAGGCGCTGCGCTCTCTGCTATTCGAGGACGGCCCGCTCAGCAGTCTCGTGCTGGCGACGTTCATTGCCCGGCGCGAAGCGCTGCAGCAGGTGGCCGGACTCGGGCTCGAGATCATCGGCCCGCACTCATCCGCGCCGACGAGGCGGGTGGTGGAGTTCGCTCGGAGCAACCGGTTGCCGTTCACCTGGCGCAATCCAGAGCTGGCCGACGACCCGGACGCAGCGGCTCTCGTGGCCGACCTCGGCCCCGAAGACCTGCCGCTCGTTCAACTGCCGGGCGGAGTGGAGATCCACGGGCCGTCACCCGCTGAGCTGTCGCGGGCCCTGGGCATCGGACGCGTATTGGCGCCCCGCGAAGAGGTCGACCTGCTCATTGTCGGAGCGGGACCGGCAGGGCTGGGCGCTGCCGTCTATGGCGCGTCCGAAGGCCTTGAGACGCTGGTCGTTGAAAGCACCGCGCTCGGTGGACAGGCGGGCGAGTCGCGCAGGATCGAGAACTATCTCGGCTTTCCGGCTGGGATCACCGGGGCCGAGCTCACCACGCGCGCAGTCGTGCAGGCGCGGAAGTTCGGCGCCCGTTCCGCCACGCCGTACCGGGCGGTTGCGCTGCAGCCCGGAGACGGGCGACATCTCGTCCACCTCGAGGAGGGGCAGGAGGTCGTCGCCCGCACGGTGCTACTTGCGACAGGCGCCCAGTACCGGCGCCTCCCCGTCGACGGTCTGTCGGACTACGAAGGGTTGAGTGTCTTCTATGCCGCGGGGCCGCCGGAGCAGCAGTTGTGCGGCGCCTCACGCGTCGGCGTCGTCGGCGGTGGCAACTCGGCGGGTCAGGCTGCGGTCTGGCTGGCTCGCGGCGGCGCGTTGGTCAGCTTGCTGCATCGGCGCGCGGATCTGCGCGAAACAATGTCGGACTATCTGGTGCGGGAACTGGATCGCTACCGAGTGGCGATACGGGACCGCAGTGAGATCTCGGCGCTGCACGGAGACGCCGGGCGCCTGGAGGCGGTCACACTGACGAGCGGGGAGCGCGTGCCGCTCTCGTTCCTCTTCCTGTTCCTCGGTGCGCGTCCGTGCACCGAGTGGCTGGACGAGGCGATCGCGCGGGACGACGACGGCTTCATCCTTACCGGCTCCGCGGTCGGGAGTGAGAACTTCCTCGAGACCAGCGTGCCCGGGATCTTCGCCGCCGGCGATGTTCGCTCCCGTTCGACGAAACGGTGCGCCACCGCCGTAGGCGAGGGGGCGATGGCCGTTCAGTTCGTTCACGCCCGTCTCGCCCAACAGGCAGCCGCCGGCGAGGGCGTTGGCGCCGGATGACCAGCACCAGCACGGGCTGAGCTCGCAACCTACGTCCGCCCGCGCGTGTGCCGAGATGTCCGTGGTGCGTATTCCCAGACGCTGCCGCGGCACATGGGGCAGTGATCCGGCGCGATCCGGACGACGACGCCGTAGCCGCAGCCTGTGCACCGAAGGTCGAACTTCGACTGACCGTCGCTGACAACGACTTCGGACTTGCAGGCAGCCGTAGCCATCTCACGAGCTCGAGGTGGGGCGGCCGAAGTCGCCGACCGCTCGATCATGCAGCTCTGTGAGCTCCGCCGGGGTAGGGCACCAGGTCGATTCGAAGCGGGTCGTGTCCCATCCGGCAAGCCGCGCGCCGGCCTCGTAGGCACTCTGGCAGAACGAGAGCAGCGTTGTCCCGGGATCGCGCGCTACCCGGACGGACTCGTAGGGAAGGATGGCCAACGATCCGGAACCCCACTCGCGCCATCCGCCGACGGGGAGAGGTTGATCGCGGATCCCGGGGGGCTCTGGGGCGGTGTACGAGTAGTAGGCGGCGTCGCCAAGGTTGTCGTCGCCGGGCCAGAATCCGAACGAGATCACCTCTTGCGAGTACGCCTCCTGGGTAACGGCGTCAGCATCGATCGGCGGGGCCGCTCGCCCAGAGAAACGAGTGACGGCGAGGTCGAAGCTGTGCCAGAAGAGGTGCACCGGGCTCGTCTTGCCGTTGAACCAGCCGCTGAACTCCTCGAACACGGTATCCGTCCAGTCGAGGATGCGGTTGAAGCGCTGAATCGAGTTGCGGTCCCACGACGCGTGCTCGACGTCCTCGGTGAACGGCGTACTCATGGCGACCCCGAACGGCTGCTCCTTGATCTTGACGTCGATGCCGAGCTCCCCGAGCAGCGCGTGCAGGCGGGCATCGAACTCCGCGACCGTCGCTCCGTCCTCGAGCGGGAACGACCGCGTCCGACCGTCGGCGGTACGAACGATCAATGCCTGGTCGACGAGATCGAGCGCGATCTCGAATGTCGTGCCGTGATGGTGCAGGCGCCGGGTTGTGAGGCCGCGGACGTCGACGTACAGCGGGACGTTCCACCAGTGATTGCGCGGTGCCGTCGTCGCCAGCCGGATCTTGCCGAGGATCTGGCTGTACAGGTGCAGCGTGTCCTTAGTCGGGCGCCAGTCGGACAGGCGCAGCTCCGGCAGTGTCATCGTCCCGAGACCACGAACAGATTCAACGCTCACCCGGCCAACGCCTCGATCAGTGTGGCTGCGTCACACGCGCCGAGGTGTACGACGTCGTCGATATCGCCCGCCATCAGAACCCGACTGCCTGTCGGATGAGGACGACGTGGATCCGGCCGGGCAGCTCCTGGTGGATCTCGAGGATCTTGCCGACGAAGCTGTTCTGCCCGTAGGCGGCGTAGGCGCGAGCGTCCTCGAGCGTCAGGCTGTGCTCGTAGATCCGCTCGCGTGCGGCCTCCACCGTGGGGACGAGCTTCTGCGCGCCGATAACGAAGATGACGTTGGCGGCACCCCAGGCGTAGGAGGCGAGCTGGCTGCCGGAGGCCGAGGCGATGAAGAGCGCACCGTCGCGGGTGACGGCGTGGACGCTGCCGAGGGCGAAGTCGGGCTGGCCGGCGATCGCCTTCATCTCCTGTAGCTGGGTGGCGAAGTCGAGAGCCATCATGTTGGTGCGGGACGACTCGTACGGGCCGCCCGCGTCGATGGCGTCGGCGATCCCGGTCTCCTGCAGGGTGACCGACGTGTTGGTCATCACGGAGGAGCCCTCCGGTATCCGGGCCAGGACTGCCGCACGCGCGGCGTCGAGGTCGTCGACGACCTCGACGCTGAAACCGTGCTCTTCGAGCGCAACAACGGTCGCAGCGAGCGTCTGATCGTCAGGCGGTGTGGTGAAGCGATCGGGTGCGTGGGTGGTGCTCATCGTGACCCTCCGTGGTCTGGGCTGCGGTTCATGCCCGAAGGGTGAACCCGGCAGGCGCCTCTCGCATCCGCCAGTGGCCAGTCGCATCACCCCAGGGGCCGCGGACGCGGGGCACGACCTGGGTATGTAAAGCTCGATCGGAGCTTGGTGGGAGAGCCCGCCGCCGCGGCCTGGTTCGCATCCGCCGGTGGCCAGTCATCGCAGAGTGCCGCGTGCTACCGTCGGTGGCGGGAAGATGGCGACACGGTCCCCTGTCCGAGGACGCACGGCACGACTGACGGGCCGGCGCAGCGAATCCGAGGTGCTCGACGAGCTCGTCGACGCGGTGCGGGCGGGTGAGAGCCGGGCGCTCGTGCTGCGCGGCGAGCCGGGCATGGGCAAGACGGCGCTCCTGGAGTACCTTGCCGAGCAGGCGGTCGGCTGCCGGGTGGTGCGGGCCGCGGGCGTCCAATCGGAGATGGAGCTCGCCTTCGCCGGGCTGCACCAGTTGCTCGGGTCAATGCTGGATCGCCTGGAGCACCTGCCGAGTCCGCAGCGCGATGCGCTGCGGACCGCGTTCGGCGTCAGCCCCGGGTCGGCGCCGGATCGGTTCTTCATCGCGCTGGCGGTGCTGAATCTGCTCTCGGACGTCGCCGAGGAACAGCCGCTGATCTGCCTGGTGGACGACGAACACTGGTTGGATCACGCGTCGGCGCAGGTCCTTGCATTTGTTGCACGCCGCCTCGATGCGGAGTCGGTCGGGCTGGTCTTCGCCGCCCGCACGACCGGCCAGGAGTTGATCGGATTGCCAGAGCTCGCGATCGAGGGTCTGGGCGAGGACGACGCGCGCGCGCTGCTGGACTCGGTGCTCACGGGACCCCTGGATGCTCGTGTGCGCGACCAGATCGTCACCGAAACGCGCGGCAACCCCTTGGCGCTCCTGGAGCTGCCGCGCGGTGTAACACCGGCCGAGTTGGCGGGCGGGTTCGCACTCCCGGATGCAATGCCGCTCTCAGGACGGATCGAGGAGAGCTTCCGTCGGCGTGTGGACGCGCTCCCGGCCGAGACCCGGCGCCTGCTGCAGATCGCCGCGGCGGATCCGATCGGGGAGCCGTCGCTGCTCTGGCACGCAGCCGAGCAGCTCGGGATCAGTGCCGAGGCTGCGACGCCTGCGGTCGAGGCCGGACTGATCGAGTTCGGCGCCCGGGCGCGGTTCCGTCACCCGCTGGTACGGTCGGCGGCATACCGGTCGGCGTCACAGCGGGAGCGGCAGGAGGTGCACCGGGCGTTGGCGGAGGCAACCGATCCGCAGGCCGATCCCGACCGTCGCGCCTGGCACCGCGCGCAGGCGACGCAGGCGCCCGACGAGGACGTCGCCTCGGAGCTCGAGCAGTCCGCCGGCCGCGCGCAGGCCCGCGGCGGCCTGGCCGCGGCGGCCGCCTTCCTCGAGCGAGCCGCAATGCTGACGCCCGAGCCCGCTCGCCGTCCGCAGCGCCTGCTCGCAGCCGCCAGGGCGAAGCGCGACGCCGGCGCGCTCGACGCAGCACTCGGGCTGCTGGTCTCGGTGGATGCCGGTCCGCTGGACGCGCTGCTGACCGCCGAGGCGGAGCACCTGCGCGGACAGATCGCGTTGGAGCAGCAGCGCGGCAGCGACGCCGCTCGTCTGCTTCTGAGCGCCGCCAGACGTCTCGAGCCGCTCAACCCCGACCTGGCGCGCGAGACGCACCTCGAGGCGCTCGTGGCCGCCATGTGGGCCGACGATCTCGACACCTCCCGGGGTGTGCTGGCTGCCGCCGAGGCCGCCCGGGCTGCGCCCCCGGGGCCCGAGGTGCCGCGTGCGGTCGACGTCCTGCTCGACGGGCTCGCGCTGCGCGTGACAGAGGGATACGCAGCGGCCGCGCCGACGCTCAGGCGAGCACTGGAGCTGGTTCTCAGTCCGGCGGTCGGCAGCGGCGAGGCGTGCCTGTGGCCAGGAGTCGCCGGTGCCAGGCCCAGCGCCGCGGTCGCCGCCGAGCTCTGGGACGCCGACTCCTGGCATTTCCTGGCCGCTCACCAGGTACAGGCCGCCCGCGATACCGGGGCGCTCGTCCAGTTGCGCCTCGCGCTCAACTTCGTCGCTGGAACCCACCTGCTCGCAGGCGAGCTGACCACGGCCGCGCTGATGATCGAGGAAGACCGCTCGATCGCGGACGCGACCGGGAACGCGCCGATCACGTATACCGAGATGATGCTCGCGGCCTGGCGCGGGCAGGAGGCTCGGGCCTCGGAGCTGATCGAGGCCACCATGCACGAGGCGGCGGAACGCGGTCTGGGCAGGTTTGTGGCCCTCGCGAGCTACGCGCGCTCGGTGCTCTCGAACGGCCTCGGTCGGCACGATGCCGCGCATGAGGCGGCCTGGCCGGTGTTCGAGCGCGACCTGGTGGCTTTCGGGCATTGGGTTGTGCCAGAGCTGGCCGAGGCGGCATCCAGGACGGGCGACGCGGCGACCGTCAGAGCCGCACTCGACTGGCTGTCCGAACGCACCCGCGTCAGGCCGACAGAATGGATGCTGGGGATCGAGGCCCGCGTCCGTGCCCTCCTCAGCCAGGCCGACGAGGCCGATCGTCTCTACCTCGAGTCGATCGAGCGCCTCGGCCGCACCCGCGTGCGCATCGAGCTCGCCCGCGGACACCTCGTCTACGGCGAATGGCTGCGGCGCGAGGCCAGGCGAGTCGATGCGCGCGAGCAGCTGCGAACGGCACATGAGATGTTCGCGGCGATGGGGGCGCAGGCGTTTGACGACCGCGCGTGCCGGGAGTTGCGAGCCACGGGCGAGACCGTCCGCAAACGCGGCGTGGAAACGCGCGGCGATCTCACCGCCCAGGAGAGCCTGATCGCGCGCCTCGCCCGCGACGGGCTCTCCAACCCGGAGATCGGCACCCGCTTGTTCATCAGCCCGCGCACCGTCCAGTACCACCTGCGCAAGGTCTTCATCAAGCTCGACATCCACTCGCGCAGCCAGCTCGACCGCGTCCTTCCCGGCGACACGACCACCGCCCCGCAGCCCTAGCAGCGGCCGCGTCGAGCCGCCGGCCGACGACTGGCCACTCGCACTGTCCATCGGCGGATGCGAGCGCGATCGGCGGTCGCGACACTCATCGGGATGCACTCCCCGAGCGAGTGCCGCCGGCCCAAGGGGGGAGAACGCGTGAACAAGTGGTCGAACACGCCTATCGAGACGCGGTTCCGGACGATCGACGGGTTGACGATCCGCTTCGCCGAGAGCGAGCAGCGGGACGACCATGCCATCCTGTTGAGCCCGTGGCCGGAGAGCTTGCTGGCGTTCGAGCCGATATGGGCGAGACTCGCCGAGCGCACGCATCTGGTGGCGATCGACCTGCCCGGATTCGGTCATTCCGAGCGTCGCGACGCGCTGCTCTCTCCGCGGGCGATGGGCGAGTTCGTGGTCCGCGCCGCCGAGTCGTTCGGGCTCCAGAGCCCGCATGCCGTCGGTCCCGACATCGGCACCGGGGCGCTGCTGTTCGCCGCGGCACTGAAGCCGGGCTATGTCCGCAGCCTCGTCGTCGGGAGCGGCGGGTCGGCGTACCCGCTCCAGTTGGGTCATCTCCTGAAGGAGTGGGTCGACGCCCCCGACCTCGAGCGATACCGCGGCGTCGATCCGCGCCAGATCGTCGCCGACTCGCTCTGCGGAATCGAGCGATACGCGCTTCCCGACTTCGTCCGCGACGACTACCTCTCCGCCTACGACGGCGACCGCTTCATCGAATCGATGCGCTACGTGCGCACCTACCCGACGGAGCTCAAGCTGCTCCGCGATCTGCTGGCGGAGATCCAGACGCCGGTGCAGATCATCGCCGGCGCGCGAGACCCGGCGGTGCCGCCGGTCAACGCCGAGTATCTCCACGAGCGGCTGCCCAGGAGCAAGCTCGACATCGTCGATGCCGGCCACTTCACGTGGGAGGACACCGCGGACGAGTACGCAGCGCTCGTCAGGGGTTGGTGGAGCGGAGGCTACGCGACCGCCGGATCAGCCGAGTCTGATCCCGGCGATGACGCGCCGGCGTTCATGACTCGGTCGCCGTCGGGGGCGGTAGCAGGCGAGACTTCACCGGCTCGGAGGCGGTGATCAGGACCAGGAGAAGCAAGGCGGTTGCGAGCCCGAGCGGCGCAGCATCATCGGTGTGGAGTACGAGCAGTCCTCCGATCAGGGCGCCTAGCAGCATCGAGATGATGGCGAGGCCGCGTCGCCCGATTCTCGCCCCTTCGCCGCCGGCGAGGCGCGAGTCGGAGGCGACGCCGGTCAGGGTCAAGGTGAGGACGGTCGTCGTCAGATCCGGAACCGCGAGTTTCCGTGCCGCAGCGTTCTGGATCCCCATCCCAGATGCGAGAAGGGCGATGAGTGAATAGCGAGCGGTGGCCCCGATACTGTCCCCGGCCACGGCGGCGACGATCAGCGCTGCGGCGACCAGAACGGTCTGGATTCCGATCGCCACTCTGAGGTGTCGGTCTCGGTCGCCGGCGAATGCGCTGCCAACCCGCCCGCCGACGACGCCGCCGCCGAGGAAGAAGGCCAGTGCGGTCAGCGATGCCCAGACCGAGATACCGCCGGCGCCGGCGAGGCCAAAACCGAGGAAGACGACATTGCCGGTCATGTTCGCGACGAAGACGTGGCCCAGGCTGAGGTAGCTGGTCGCATCGACAACGCCGGTGACGAACGTCAGGACGAGGAACAGCGGAGGCAGCAACCCCTCGGCCGGATGCGGCTTCAGCGTCCTGGCGATGTCGCGGCCGATGCTCACCGGTCGCCCCTCAGACGTCGCCGCCGGGCAGCCTGACGCTGGATTCGTGTGCCACCGTCCCGCCCTGATGCGCGACCACGACGATCAGGACGGCATCGCAGCGGCGGCAGCGCAGAACCACTCCCGGCGCCTGGAGATAGGCGACCGTTTCGGCCAGCGGGCCGGCCTGCCCGCAGGCGGTGCACGTCGCGACGACGAGGGTCATTTCCCGGCCGTAGGCCTCGAACAGCGCGCCGGCCGCGGCATTGCCGTCCACTGCAGTGGTGGTCATCTCATCCTCCGCTCGGTCCAAAGCGCTCCGTCCGGATAGCTGCCTGGTCGTGACCCAGCTCGACCATGGCGTCGGCAACCGTTTCCACAAACCCGGTTGGACCGCACACGTAGACGAGCGGTCGATCCTCGGGCGACCACGCAACCTGCTCGACCATCTCGCGGTCGACGCGTCGCCGGTAGCCGCCCCAGGGGTCGGGCCACTCCCGGGTGAGCGTGAAACGGATGTCGGTTTCGCCGTTTGCCGCAAGGCGGCCGAGCTCGTCGCGGTAGATGACGTCCTCGAGCCGGCGTGCCGAGTAGAGCAGTCGGACCGGCACTCCGCCATTCGCCGCCGCGCGGTGGCGGAGCATTGCACGGAAGGGAACCACGCCGGAGCCGCCGGCGAACAACTGTAGCGGGCCGCCAAGGTCTGCCGTCCACACGAAGTAGCCGCCGATCGGTCCCCGCAACTCGAGCTGGTCACCGACTTGCAGCTCACCGGCGAGGTAGGGGGACACCTCACCGTCGTCGAGCACTTCGACAGTGAGCACCACCTGCCCGTCCTCGGGTGACGAGGCGAGTGAGTAGCTGCGCTGCGCCTGGTAGCCGTCTTCGGCCGTCAGGCGGACGTCGACGTGCTGGCCGGCGCGGTGCCCCGGCCAGTCCGGCAGATCGAGGACGACGCTCCGCACGTGCGTCGACTCGTCGATCAGGTCGACCACGGTTCCGACCTGCCAGTTCAGTCTCCCGCGTACCGCTGCTCTTGCCATGGATCCCCGTAGTTGTGGTAGCCGTAGGTCTCCCAGAAGCCGGGTTCGTCATCGATCCGCAGCGTCAGCCGCCGCACCCACTTGGCGCTCTTCCAGAAGTAGAGATGGGGCACGAGCAGTCGTGCGGGCCCGCCATGCTCGGGCGCCAGCGGGGCGTTGTCGAACTCGAAGGCGATCCACGCCTTGCCGCCCAGCAGATCGTCGAGCGGCAGATTGGTCGTGTAGCCGCCGTCGCTCGACGCGACCGCGTACTCGGCGGCCGTGTCGACCCCTTCAAGGACGGTGTCGAGTGACACGCCCCGCCATCTGGTGTCGAGCTTCGACCACTTCGTGACGCAGTGGATGTCGACCGTGATCAGCTCCGATGACAGCGCCTGAAAGCCGGTCCAGTCCCACTCCAGCGGCTCGTCGACCTCGCCGTCGACCGAAAACGTCCAGGACCCGAGCGAGGTACGCGGTGTCGGGCCGGCGGACAGCACCGGGAAGTCGCTCGTTGCGTACTGACCCGGCGGTATCCGCGAGCGATCCGCGTCAGGCACACGCCGCCGACCATGGAATCCGCGCGATATGAACGACATCACGCCCCCTGGGGTTGGACCGTTCGGATGGTGCCGAGACTAGCGCGCCGCGCGCGCGGTCGCCTACGCCCTGTGCGCGACCCCGAGGCGATCCGCCGGCCCGGCAGTGTCGTTCGACAGCAGCGAGGGATTCCCCCGATGCCAGGCTCGTGGCGCCGTCCTACGGTGGGTGTCTGATGCGGCGACGCCGCGGCTGACCGAAGGAGGCGCTCGATGTTATCGATCACCAATCGTGGAACATGCGCGATCGCGATCGCGCTGGTCCTTGCGGCGCCCGCCGCCGCAGGCTGTGGCGGTTCCGCCGCGGGCGGAGCCTCGACGACCACGTCGTCGCCGGCGTCCTCCGAGCGTGAGGTGGATTCCACCCAGACGACCCAGGCTGCGCCGCAGGTCGACCCGGCGGTCGCCAGGTGGGCGCGCAAGTGGAAGCACAAGGTGGGGAAGCCGACCCGCTGGGCGGCGGCGAGGCTGGCGACCAACGCACCGCTGGCGGTGGCCGGCAGCTCGGCGGCGTACTACCGCCTGACGGCGGCATTCAACGTTCTCTCCAACTGCCGGCTCCCGCTCGAGACGAGCATGGCGGCCACCCCACAGGACATGCAGCAGGCGCGGAAGATGACGAAGGCCGCGTGCCGGATGATCTACGTCGGCACCGATCGAGTCATCCAGGGGTTGAACGCCCAGAGCGCCGCCGGAGTAGGCGCCGGGATCCAGCGGGTACGCCAGGGCCTGGCGCTTCTCATGCGCGCCGGTCACGAGGTCGATCGGGCGGCGACGCCTCGATAGCCGGGGCCATGCACCGATAGGGTGTGCCGGTGGAATCGGAGGCAACCGAGAGCACGCGCGGGCCGCCGCTTCTGATCCGGGCAATCTGGTTCGTGTTCGTCGGCTGGTGGCTTGCCGGAGTCGTCTCCGCCGGGGCCTGGCTGATCGGGTTGACCGTTATCGGCCTGCCGCTCACGTTCTGGATCTTCAACCGCATCCCGACCGTGCTCACCCTGCGCCCGCGGCGGCTGGGGACGACGACTACAGTGAGTGCCGACGGCTCGCAGATGGCGGTTGTGCAGTCCCCGGTGCGGCAACCAGCGTTCTGGAAGCGGGTGCTCTACTTCGTCTTCGTCGGCTGGTGGTTCAGCGCCATCTGGATCGCGGTCGCCTGGCTGCTCGCCGTACTCATCGTCACGCTGCCGTTCGCGGTCATGATGTACAATCGCCTGCCGGCGGTGACCACCCTGCACCGCTACTGAGAGAGTTAGCGAAGGACGAGCCAGGCGAGGGCGACGAAGAGCGCCGTCCCCAGGAGGGCCAGTCGGGCGATCCGGGCGGCCAGCCGGCCGGCATGGTAGCGGGCGACCTGCCCGCCGACGGCCACGACCTGGCCGCTCGCCAGCGCGTCCATCGGCGCCCGCGGGATCTGCTCGATCGCCCGAGCCTGCCAGACGCCGATCATCTGCTCGGCCTCGCGCCTGGCCGACAGGCGGTAGACGGGCAGCGACCGCCGTCGTTTGACCCAGAACCCGAGCGACTCCAGGGCCTGGGCGGGATCGGGTCGCAGCATCTCGCGAAGCAGCGGGTCGCTGCGCTGGGCGCGGGCCTCGCGGAGCGCCGGGAGGACGACCACGGCGATGCCGGCCAGCCGGTAGCCGAGTCTCACGTAACGGACCATGCAGATACGGTAGCGCCGATGATCCGCGGGGCGCGGAGCGGTCAAGAGGACGGATGATGCGAACACTGGTGTACTCGATGGCGGTGTCCCTGGACGGGTTCGTGGAGGGCCGCGGCCGCGAGCTCGACTGGTCAACGCCGGATGACGAGCTGCACCAGTTCTGGAACGACCAGACACGGGGGGCGACGACGGCGCTCTACGGACGGCGCCTGTACGAGCTGATGGCGGGCTTCTGGCCGACCGCGGACGCCGACCCCGATGCGCCGGCCACCATTGCCGAGTTCGCCAGGCTGTGGCGGGCGATGCCGAAGGTGGTGTTCTCGAGCACCCTCGAGAAGGTCGGCTGGAACAGCCGGCTGGTGCGCGGCGACGCCGCCGCCGAGGCGGAGCGCCTGAAGGCCGAGCCCGGCGGCGACATGGAGGTGGGCGGCCCGACGCTCGCCTCGGCGCTGATCGAATGCGGCCTGGTCGATGAGTTCCGGCTGGTCGTCCATCCGGTCGTGCTGGGCGGCGGCACGCCGTTCTTCCCGCCGCTCGAGCGGCGGCTGTCGCTGCGGCTTGTCGAGTCGCGGCGGTTCGGCTCCGGCGTCGTCTATCTGCGATACGCCGCATCCTGATCCGGGCCAGGAGGTCCTAGAAACCGCCGATCCCGTGCGGGGTGCCGACACCGGTCGGCAGGTCATAGCCCGCCTTGGCAATGCACTGCGTGGTCGCCGGCGGGCATGCCAGCGGCCACATGTTGGCGTCGTCGTTGCCGGTCTTCACGTCCCGGAAGGCGGACGTCCCCAGGTGCGCGTAGAGCAGCGAGGCGGGGTAGTTGACGGTAGTCGCGTTCGCCTTGAGCGCGTAGACCCCGGCGATCAGCGGGGTGGAGAGGCTGGTGCCGCCGACCTGTAGCCAGCCCGACGAGCTCGCGAAGACCGCGGACCCGGTGACCGGGTCGGCATTTGCCGAGACGTCGTTGTCGCCCCGGTTCGTCCCGCAGCCGGTCTGGGAGTAGCCGGCCGCCGAGTGCTGGAACCCACGCGCCGGCACCGCTGCGGCGCCATCGACCAGGGCGGACGCGCAGCCCGAGCCGGTACCTGCGTCGAACATCGAGCTTGGCCCCCAGGCGCGCTCGCTGCCGTAGCCGCCGGAGGCGTTCAGGGTCAGCCGCGTCCCGCCGGCCGAGATCACCGTGTTCAGGGCGGCTGGATAGCTGACCCCGTAGCCGAAGTCGCCGGCGGCGGCGACGATCGCCTTCTTGGGATGGTTGAAGGCGGGGTCGAAGGGGCTGCCCTCCTTCCCGTCTACGTAGTACGAGCCGAAGCTGTTGCTGACGATCGATGCCATCGACGCGGCGGTGTTCTCGGCCGCCGCCATGTTCAGGGAGCTGTTGTCGACCGCCTCCACGAGATCGATCCTGCAGTTCTCGCAGACCGCGTGCACCGTCTCCACGTCGAGTGCGATCTCGATGTCCCAGCCGGGGGCCACCGCCGAGCCCGGAGGGGCGCCCAGATTCACCTTCTGGAAGCAGCCCGAGGTCACGGTGACGCTACAGGCGGGGAGCACCGGCAGCCCGAAGGTCGTCGAGTAGGTCTGCAGGTCGCCGGCGATCGTCGCGTCGTCGAATGCATCGACGATGGCGACCGTGATCTTCTTCGGCGTCGTCGTGGGGAGGCCATACGCCTTGTGGTACTGGGCGGGTCCGTACCCGGTGGGGAGCGCGCTCGGGGACACTGCGCGCAGCGTCTGCCCGCCCCGGGTGACCACCATCGCCATGCACCGCACCTGGCCGCTGGTGCAGACGTGCCTGGCGCCCAGCGCGCCGGCGGAGGCGCGTGCCCCTGATGTTCCCACCAGCAGCGCCAGCGCGAGCGCCGCCCCGAATAGCAGTCCCCGTCTCACCTCGAACCCCCTTCATGTCGGCCCAGACCGAACGAGTATGACAGTTGTCAGCGGGGCGGGGGCGCCGGCTTGGGAACGAGCAGGAGCACTGCCCCGGCCAGGAACAGATCGCGCCCCAGAACGTTTCCGACGTGTCGAGAGCGGCGTTCACCAGGTCGCCGGCGGGCCCGTCATCCGGTCCGGGTGAACCGCGTCACGCCCAGCGGACAGATCGGTGCTCGGTCTCGCCGGCGGCAAACGCCAGCAGGTGCTCTGCCTCGGCTGCCAGCTCGCGTCGGGCGGCCGGAGGCGGCGGCGCGAACGGGCGCAGCTCGAGCACCGCCGAGCGGCTGCTGCGAACGAGCCGCCAGCTGCCCGCGACGAACCCGTCGACCAGGAACCCGGGCCGCAGTCCGTTGCCCAGGGAGAGCAGCGACATCGTGCCCTCCGGGAGGATCCGCGCCCGGTCGGCGTGCGAGAGCAGGACGTTGTCGAACTCGGGCAGGAAGCGTACCGGGGCAGCGGTGCGCGCGGTCGGCAGCGGCGCCGCCGGGACATCGAACAGCTCGACCCCGGACTCGTCCGAAAACGTCCGCAACTGCGGCCGCAGCTCCTCGAGCACCCCGCGCAGGCCGGTCAGCCCGGTGAACGTCTGGACATCGCGCACCGATGCCGGCCCGTAGGCGGCGAGGTAGCGGCGGACGAGCCCGCCGATCGCCGGCCTCTCCGCCGTCGCTGCCGGCGCCGGTAGCCAGTCCTCGGCGTTGGCCACCCGGACGGCCCCGCCGCTTCGCCAGAGGCCGCGCGGCGGCACCTGGACCAGCGGCACCAACTCGCGCACGCCCATCGCCAGCGCATCGGCCGGGCAGCTCGGCCAGCGCTCGTGGAGAAGCTCGCCCAACTCGTGGAAGGTGCGCGGATGATCGGCCAGGAGCCGGCGTCCGGCCGCGGCCAGCTCGGCGTCTGCAACGCCGGCGTCGCGGCGCTCGTTCGTGTGCCTGCTGGTGCGTGCGATGGCCGGCTGCACCAACCGGCGCAGTGGCAGGCAGTCGCGCGCCGAGACGAGGTGGACGGTCGAGCGCATGAGTGCGATCCGCACCGCCCGGCGGTCGAGCAGCAGCTCCTCCAGCCGCTCCGTCCGGAAACCGGAGAGCCGCGTCCAGAGGCCGACGTAGGCCGCTCGCGGAGACTGCGACTGCATGCCGACCAGGTGCTCGACGGCGGCCAGGGCGCCCATGCGGCGGCGGCGCAGAAGGTGCTGCCGCGCCAGCAGGATGCGGTTCAGCCGGCGCGTTGAGAGGGTGGGCGGCTCAGCCAGGGCCGGTCAGCCGCCGCGGCGCAGGCGGTTCTCCTCCTCGACCGTCCGCTCGGCGGTCGGGTTCGCTTCCAGGCGCTCGTCGGGGATCGGCTCGCCGCTCTCGATCGAGAGCCCGAATGTGCCGTCGGCCAGGCGCTGCTCGGCGCGCTTGACCGCCTCCAGCTCCTGGCGCAGGTGATCGATCCGCCCCTGGTCGTACTCGTTCTGGTAGGTGTCCGACGCATCGTCCGCGAGCTCCGTCGTCGAGAGCTCGTCGGTGGGCTCGATCGCCGCCTCGCCCAGCGCGGTCTCGATCCGCGCCCGTTCCGCGCTCAGAAGCTCTCGCGCTCGCTGCTCGTCCACGCCTACCTCCTCCGCTCGAGTGCCCCGATGCTACCCCGCCGGCGCCTCGCCGGGGGCTCAGACGAAGCGCTTGACGAAGTTGAGGGCGGTGTCGGCGACCTCGCGCCAGCCGCTGTCGATGGTCAACGCGTGGCCGCGGTCCGGCATCTCGATGATCTCCGTGACGGACGGGTTTCGCTGCTGCTTCTTGTAGGAGGCGTTGGCGATCGCCCAGGGGACGGTGTGGTCCTTCTCGCCGGAGATGATCAGCATTGGGCCGCGGTCGGGCGTCTTGGTATCCACCTTGGCCTCGGTCCATGGGTTCAGGTTGGCTGCCGCCGCCTGGAAGAGCGGCGCCCCCGGCGCCGGCACGGCGTACGTCTCATACAGCTCCCGCGCCTCGGCCTCGTCGACCGCGTTTGCGAACCCGAATCGGAACTGCTCGAACGTCAGGGGCACTGCGCGGTTACGGTTGGCCGGATTGCTGAGCGCGGGCGCCGCCGAGCGGAGCGCCGAGATCGGGAGCGGCAGCACGCCGCGGAAGGGCGCCGGGTCGATCGCCACCGACGCCAGCGCCAGGCCGCGTCCGGCCAGGATCTGCGTCAGCAGACCGCCAAACGAGTGGCCGATCACCGCCGGCTTTGCCGAGAGCAGCCGGATCGCCTCCTCGTAGTGGTCGGCGACCTGGCTGATCGTCTTGTGGGCGAACACCTCCGGGTGCTCGTTGGCCTCCTCGACGGTCTCGGGATCGTCCGGCCAGCCCGGCGTCAGCGCCGTGAAGCCCTCCTCCTCGAAGACGGCCGCCCAGCGGTCCCAACTCGAGGGGAGCAGCCAGAGGCCGTGGATGAACACCACCGGCACCTGACCGGAGGAGTTCGCCCGCTCGATCTGCTGGTGCTCGTGGTCGGTGAGTGTGGCAGTCGTCGACATGTTGCCCCCTGTGGCTCCGTTTGACCCGGAGAGCGCAGGTTAGCGGTAGTCGGCGGCGACCGCGTCTGCGATCGCCGGCGCCTCGAAGCGGAGCTCGCGGAGCGCCCCTGTGAGCGGATTCCGGTATCCGGCGAAGTAGAGCCCGGGCCGACCGGTGGGCGTTTTGCCGCTCCCTGCCCTGGGCAACCCCCGCTCGTCGAGCACGCCCAGGTCGCCCACCAGCGAACCGAGATCGGGCCGATAGCCGGTCGCTGCGATGACCGCGTCGGGCGTCAGGGTGACGCCGCCTCGCAGCCTCACCCGGCCGTCGTGCACCGCCTCCACGGCCGGCACGATGCGCATGCGGTAGGCGCGGACGGCGTCGCGGAATCCGATGTCCAGGATGGGGATTCGCCCGTCCTCCAGGTGCCGCGTGAAGACGCGATTGCCGGACTGGGCGAGGCCGTAGGCGGCGAGGCCGCCGGCGAAGAGCCGGCGCTCCAGACCCGCGGCAGCGTCACCGAGTTGCGGTGGGAGGCGGACCAGGCCGATCGCGGCGACCTGGGCCGGGACTCCCAGCACCTGCCGCGGTACGAGCGCCGGCGGGCTGCGAACCGAGAGCCACACCTGGCGGGCTCCGCCCGCGGCCAGGTCGAGCGCGATGTCGGTGCCCGAGTTGCCCGCGCCGACCACCAGCACCCGGCGCCCCTGGAAGGGCTCCGGGTCTCGGTATTCGCTGGAATGGATCACGCGGACGCCCGCTGCGCCGGCAGCCCATGCCGGAACGACCGGGGTGTGGTTGTAGCCGGTTGCCACGACCACCGCCCGAGCGTCCATGGCACCGTCCGCGACGGCCAGTCGCCAGCCCTGGCCGGCCGGCTGAATTCGGTGGACAGGCGTCCCGGGCTGGATACGCAGTTCCTGCGCGGCCGCGTAGCGCTCGAGGTACGCGACGAAGTCGCCCCGGCTGACCCAGCGGCCGCACGAGCGCGGGATCGGCCTCCCGGGCAGGCTGGACAGCGCCCGCACGGTGTGCAGGCGAAGGCTCCGGTAGTGGCGATGCCAGCTCGCGGCCGGCCGCTCGTCGCGCTCCAGGACGAGTGCCGGGATCCCGCGCCGGCTCAGCATCGCCGCGGTCGCGAGGCCGGCCGGGCCGGCGCCGACGACAACCGCAGCCGCCCGTGTCATGGAGCCGGCGGGGGCACTTCGCAACAGACGCTGATGCGGCCCCGCCGCACCTCCACCATTCCCTGCTCCTTGAGGTTGTGCAGTACCCGGCTCACGGTCAATCGGGAGGTACCGGCAAGCCCGGCCAGGTCCTCCTGGGTGAGCGGGATGGCGGCGATGCCGGACGCGTCCCGGTAGCGCTCGCAGAGCTCGTCGATCAGCAGGCGTACGCGCTGCGGGGCCGGCGTGTACAGCGCCTCCACCAGCCGCTCGGTGAGCTCGGCCACCCTGGTCGCAAGCAGGTCGACCAGGAACGCATCGAGCGCCGGGTGCTCTCGCCGCTGCCGGTCGAACTCGACATGTGACAGCGTCCGCGTCTCGCCGGCCTCGAGCGCCTGCACGGTCGCGCTGCGCAGGTGCTCCGGGCGGATCAGCGCCAGCTCGCCGAAACACTGGCCCGGGCCGACCAGTGAGAGCGTCGACACGTCGCCCAGTCGCGTCGACACCCGGACGGCGAAACAGCCGCTGCTGACCAGGTGAAGGGTGTCGGAGGGGTCGTCGCGGTGGAACACCACCTCTCCGCGCCGGTAGGTCCGGCGCCGGGCGAGCGCCAGCAGCTGGTGGGCCTCGTCGTCGGAGAGCGCCGAGAGGATCGGCCAGGATGGCATCGCCGGACCAGCCTACATGTGTATCGAACGTGACACAGCGGGCGTATCCCGGGAGGTGGTTCTGGCCGTCCGCTGCTCCTACGCTCGGAGACATGTTTTCCCCACCCGAGAGGAGCAAGGAAATGACCAGCATTCGACAGTTGACGCGTGCCTCCGCCCTCGCACTGATGGCGCTGGCAGTGGCCGCGCCGGCCGCCCAGGCGATGCCGGTGCCGCGCTCGGCGCAGTCGGACTCCGCATCCCAGACCGTCCGGCCGCCCTATCCCTACGCGGGGCAGGAGTTCCGCGCCGCCACCGCAACCACGGTCTCTGGCCCGATCACTCGCTACCGCATGCTGATCGCCGGGTCGCCGACCGTGGCTCCGGTCAGCGTGCCGGCGACCCCGGTCGCCGTGGCCGCTCCCACCTCCGGCGGGAACGGATTCGACTGGGCTGACGCCGCCATCGGCGCCCTCATCGGCGCCGGCACGCTCGCGCTCGTCGGGCTCGCCGGCGTGCGCGTCCGCGCCCGCGGCTTCGCCCACTGACCCGAGGGGACGGGTCACAGCGGCTCCCCGGTGGATCGGGGCGAAGGAGTTGATCCACCGGGGGGCCGCTTTCGGCTGCGGCTGGTAGCGTGATCGCGCCATCCCGCCTCGAGGAGCCGCCACGACCGAGCCGATTGCTGACGTTCTCGTCGTCGGCGCCGGGTCCGCCGGTGCCGTCGCCGCCGCCCGCCTGGTCGAGGCGGGTTTGCGGGTGACGCTGGTCGAGGCCGGTCCCGACTACGGGCCGATCGACGGCGGCGGCTGGCCGAACGACCTGCTGGACGCCACCGGGATCCCCGAGACTCACGACTGGGGATATGCCGGGGCGAGCGGCGAGGGCCGGCCGATGCCGTTCGAGCGGGCGCGTGTGATCGGCGGCTGCTCCTCGCACAACGGCTGCGCCCAGTGCGCGGGCTGGCGGGGCGACTACGACGCCTGGGCGGCGGCCGGCTGCCCGGGGTGGAGCGGCGCCGACCTGGAGCCGCTGTTCACCGCGGTCGCGTCCCGCATGCGCTTCCGGCGCTACCGGGAGACCGAGATCCAGCCGTTCCAGCGCGCGTTTCTGGAGGCGGTGACGGCGGCCGGGGTGCCGCGCACCGATGACCTGGACGACCTGGACGGCGGCGCCGGCTGCGGCTGCCCGCCCGTCAACATCGCCGGCAGCACGCGCCGGAACGCGGCGGCCGCCTACCTCGATCCGCTGCGCGACGGCGGCCGGCTGCGGGTGCTGGGCGACGCTCGGGTCGATCGCCTGGAGCTGCGGGGCGGCCGTTGTCACGGCGCTCGCGTGGTCGTGGACGGCAGTGAGACCCTGATCCGCGCCGGCGAGACGATCGTCTCTGCGGGAACGTACGGCTCTCCGGAGATCCTGCTGCGAAGCGGCGTCGGCCCGGCGGGCGACCTCGCGGCGCTGGGCATCCCGGTCGCGGCCGACCGCCCCGGTGTCGGCGCCGGCCTGCGCGACCAGCCGGCGTCGGAGCTGGAGTTCGCCGCGACGGCCGAGCTGCGGGCTGACCTGGAGGCATTCGCCGGTGGTTGCTTCATGCCCCAGGAGCAGGCAATCGCCAAGCTTGGCCCGGACGCCGGCGCGCCCTACGCCTTCCACCTCTATCCGTGGGTGGCCCCAGACGCGGGGATTCCCGAGGGCTGGATGGTGGCGCTGCCGGTGGCGTTGCTCCGGCCGCGGTCATCCGGGCAACTTCGCCTCCGATCAAGAGCGGCGGCGGATCCTGCCCAGGTCGAGCACGGCTACCTGTCCGACCCTGATGACGTGGCCGAGCTCGCCGGCGCCCTGCGCGGGGTACTCGACCTCGTCGCCGCTGAGCCGCTCGCGCGCTACCTGGGGCGGCCGCTGGCCCTGCCGGCGGGCGACGACGATTCGTCGGTCGAGGGCTTCGTCCGCGGCCGGCACCGGCACTACTACCATCCGACCGGGACCTGCCGGATGGGGCCTTCCGGCGACACTTCGGCCGTTGTCGACCACCGCTGCCGGGTATACGGGCTGGAGGGTCTGCGGGTGGCCGACGCCTCCGTCTTCCCGCAGCCGCCGCGGTCGACGACCGCCTGGCCGACCGCGGTGGTCGGCGAGCGGGTGGCGCAGCTCGTCGCGGCCGGCTGACCGACGGGCTCAGGCCCGGCAGCTGCTACAGCGGCCGGGCAGCGCGCCGAGTGCGTCGTCAGCCAGCTCGAAGCCGTACCGCTGCGCCGCGTCGCGGACGGGCGTCAGCGCGCATCCGTCGAGCGTCGAGATCGACCCGCACTCCACGCAGACCAGGTGATGGTGGTGGCCGGTGGCCGAGCACATGACGAACACCGACTCGCCGCTGCGGGTGCCCGCCTCCTCAACCAGGCCGTCCCGCCGCCAGCGCTCGACTGCCCGGTACGCGGTTGTGAGGCCGATCGCCGGCTGTCTGGCGCGCGCGGCCGCATGCAGCTCGCGGACGCTGAAGGCATGGTCGAGGGAGCGGCCCGCCTGGAGCAGCGCCTCGCGGTTTCGGCGGTTGCGGCCGGTTTCCATGCCGGGAGCGTAGAGGCCGCCGCCTACCAGCGCAAGAGTCATATTGACTCTCGTTTTCATTATTGCTACGCTGGCCGGCGTGGCCCGCTCGACTGCACTCGCCCTGGCTGCGCTGGCCGCGTTGCTGGTGGCGGTCGGCGGCCTTGTTGCATTCACCGGCACCTCGACGGCCCCGCAGCCGGGCCCCCTACGCGTGGTTGCGGCGGAGAACTTCTACGGCAGCATCGCCGCCCAGATCGGCGGCCGGCGGGTGCAGGTGACCTCCGTGCTCTCCGATCCCAATGCCGATCCGCACCTGTTCGAGCCGGGCACCCAGAATGGGCTGGCAGTGGCTGAGGCGGCAGTCGTCATCCAGAACGGCGTCGGCTACGACAGCTTCATGAGCCGGCTGGAGGCGGCCGCGCCGAGCTCGCACCGCACCGTGGTGACGATGGCCGACGTGCTCGGCGTCCACGGGGTCGGCGCCAACCCGCACCTGTGGTACGACGTGCCCCGGCTGGGGCGCATGGCGGGCGCGATCGCCACCGCCCTGACACGGGCCGATCCGGCCGGTGCTGCGGCCTATCGGGCCGGCCTGGCGCGGTTTCTCCACCGCCTGCTGCCGCTGCGCAGTGAGCTGCGGCGGATCCGCGACCGCGACGCAGGACTGCCGGTCGCCTACACCGAGCCGGTCCCCGGATACCTGCTGGCGGCCGCGGGATTGCGCAACCGGACGCCGACCGCCTTCTCGCGGGCCATCGAGGACGGCAGCGAGCCGTCGCCGCAAGCGCTGGCCGCGATGAATGCGCTGCTCCAGGGACGCCACGTGCGCGTGCTGCTCGAGAACCGTCAGACCACCTCGCCGATCACCCAGCAGGTCGTCGACCTCGCCCGCCGCTCCGGGATCCCGGTGGTCGCGGTGACCGAGACGATGCCCGCGGGCCAGAGCTACCAGTCGTGGCAGCTCGCACAGGCGCGGCTTCTGGCGCGGGCACTCGGAAGGTGACCGCCGCGCCGGTGCGGGTGGATGGGGTGGGCCTTCGCTTCGGCCGCCGGGTGCTCTGGGAGGGCCTCACGTTCGACCTGGGCGCCAGTGAGTTCCTGGCCGTCCTCGGGCCCAACGGCACCGGCAAGACCTCGCTGATCCGAATGATCATGGGTTTGCTACAGCCGGCCGGTGGCGTGGTCGAGGTAAACGGAAGGCCGCCCGTGCAGGCCCGATCGGGCATCGGCTACATCCCCCAGCACCGGGCCTTCGATCGCGACCTGCCGCTGCGCGGACGCGATCTCGTGCGGCTCGGCCTGGACGGGCAGCGCTGGGGGATCGGCGGGGCCGGCCGGAAGCTCGACGAGCGGGTCGACCGGGCGCTTCGCGAGGTGGGTGCCGCTGCCTACGCCGACCAGCCCGTGGGCCGGCTCTCCGGGGGCGAGCAGCAGCGGCTGCGGATCGCCCAGGCACTTGTCTCGGACCCCGGACTGCTGCTGGCCGACGAGCCGCTGCTGTCGCTTGATCTGGCATCTCAGCAGATGGTCACGAGCCTGCTCGACGCCCGCCGGCGTTCGGCCGGGACGCCGGTCGTGTTCGTCACCCACGACGTCAACCCGGTGCTCTCGATGGTCGACCGGGTGCTCTACCTGGCCCCCGGCGACTGGGCGATCGGGTCGCCGCGGGAGGTGCTGACGAGCGAGACCCTGAGCCGTCTCTACGGCACGCCGGTGGACGTGCTCGAGGTGCGGGGGCGGATCGTCGTGGTCGGCACGCCTGACGACCACGGCGCCCATCACGACGACGAGCCGGCGTGATGTACACCGACCTGCTGGGCCAGCAGTTCGTCCACAACGCCCTGATGGCGGGAGCGGTGGTGGGACTCGTATCGGGGGCGATCGGCTTTTTCGTCGTCACCCGGGGGGCCAGTTTCGCCGTCCACGCCATGTCCGAGCTGGGGTTCACCGGCGCGGCCGGCGCCCTCTGGCTGGGACTGAGCCCGGTCGTCGGCCTGGTCGGCGGCTCTCTGATCACGGGGCTTGCGCTGGGACTGCTCTCGCTGCGCGGCCGCGAGCGGGACAGCGCCATCGGCTCCGTGCTGGCCTTTGGGCTGGGAGTCGGCGTGCTCTTCCTGAGCCTCTATCAGGGCTACGCGACCGAGGCGACGAACCTGCTCTTCGGGAGCGTGGTCGCGGTCTCCCGGCCGCAACTGGCGGGGCTGGCGGCGGTCAGCCTGCTGGTGATGGCCGGGATCGCTGCCTGCTACCGGCCCCTGCTCTTCTCGAGTGTCGACCCGGACGTGGCCGAGGCGCGCGGTGTTCCGCTGCGCGCGCTGTCCGTGATCACCTACCTGCTGCTTGCCCTCACGACCGCCGAGGCGGTGCAGGTGGTGGGGGTGCTGCTCGTGCTCACGCTGGTGATCACACCGGCCGCGGCCGCGCAGCGGCTGGCGGTGAACCCGGCCACCTCGATCGTGCTGGCGATGCTGATCGCCGTCGCCGCGACCGAGGGCGGGATCCTGATCTCGCTGGAATGGGGTCCCAGCAGCTTCTGGATCTCCGCCCTCTCGTTCGCGGTCTACCTGGCCGCTCGCGCGGCTGGGTGGGGCCGGCTCAGGATGCCGGCCTGATGTTCTGGTTCACCCGGAACACGTTGTCCGGGTCGTACGCCGCCTTGATCTGTGCCAGCCGCGGATAGTTGTCGCGATAGCTCGCCTGCACCCGCTCCTGGCCCTCGTCCATCATCATGTTGACGTAGGCGCCGCCGGCGGAGTAGGGATGCGTCGCGTCCCAGTAGTCGACGGTCCAGTCGCGGAGCATCCCGGCGTTTGCCGGATCGTGGTCGACGCCGACGATCACCTGCCCCCAGGTCGCGTCCCGGTAGCTGAAGGCCGTATCGTTCTTGCCCACGTCGTGCGCCGCCCCGTCGATCGGGTAGAGGTGCATGGTCGATTGCGGGGTCGGCAGGGCCTCGCTCTTCTCCTGGTGGACTGCCGCCGCCTCGCTGGAGATCTCCTTGACGAAGTCGGCTCGCCAGTACCACTGGTCGCCCGGCGGGTAGAGCGGCACGAACAGGCTCTGCAGGGCCGGGAACGGCATCGGTCCGACGCCGTGCAGGAGCGGCGCCGGCACCGCCGACGTCAGCGGCGCGATCAGCCCGTCGATCGACTCCTCGCTGCCCACGTAGCACCAGACGATGCCGCACACTTTGCGCATGTGCAGCTCGGCCGGGAAGAGGTCGACCGGGGGCACGGTCAGGGTCGCGAACCAGCCGTTCAGCTCGCGCGGCGCCGTTGGCAGGAACGACGCATAGGCCTCCAGCACCTCGGCCGTCTGCTCGATCGGCCAGAACGTCGGGCCGGCCAGGACGTTGCCGACCGGGTTCAGCCGGAACTGGAACCGTGTCACCACGCCGAAGTTGCCGCCGCCGCCGCGCAAGGCCCAGAACAGGTCGGGGTGCGAGTCGGCGTCCGTGTGCACCTGCGAGCCGTCCGCCAGCACGACGTCGGCGCCGAGCAGGTTGTCGATGGTCAGGCCGTAGGCGCGGGTGATGTGGCCGAGGCCGCCGCCCAGCGTCAGTCCGCCGACGCCGGTCGACGCGACGATCCCGCTAGGAGTGGCCATGCCGACCTCGTGGGTTGCCGCATCAACCTCGGCCCACGTGCAGCCTCCTCCGACGTTCACGGTCCGCCGGTCGGCGTCGACCTCGATCTCGCGGAATCCGGCCAGGTCGATCACCACGCCGTCGTCGACGACGCCCAGCCCGCCGCCGTTGTGGCCGCCGCCGCGAACGGCGAGCGGCAGCTCGTGCCGCCGGGCGAAGGCGATCGCCGCGGCGACGGCGTCGGCATCGGTCGGCCCCGCGATCAGCGCCGGCCGGCGGTCGATCATGGCGTTGTAGACGGCACGTGTCTTGTCGTAGGCGGAGTCGTCCGGACCGACCAGCTCGCCCTGGAAGCCGGACAGCTCCTGACGCGCGTCGATCGCAATCGTGCTGATGCTCATCGTCCTCGTCCTTCCGTCGTATGCGTTCCGGGCAAACGTAGTGACGGCCCGCAACCTCCGCATGACCGGATCTGACCCACTTTGCATGGCCCGGCGGCAGCCTCCGTCGCCTGGATAGTCAATTCTGACTGTCCCCGGAGCGGTCGCCGATTCGATTAGGCTGGTCCGGGCGATGGACGAGCGCGAGCGATCCGTCCCGCTGCCCGGCCCGCTCCGGTTGCTCTCCAGCCTGCCCTTCGTCGGCCGCTGGGATCAGCTCGGCGCGCTGGCGTCGGCGTTGGAAGCGGCCGCCGCCGGCAGCCGCCGGGTGGTGCTGATCGGTGGCGAGGCCGGGTCGGGCAAGAGCAGGCTGGTGCGGGAGTTCGCCCGCATCGCCTATGCCGAGGGGTCGGTCGTCCTGCACGGCGCTTGCGACCCGGTGGTGCGGACGCCGTACGGGCCGTTCGTGGAGGCGCTTGAGCACCTGGTGCGCTTCGCTCCGCCGGACCGCCTGCGGGCGGTGATCGGCCCCGCCGCCGGGGAGCTGACGCGCTTGATCCCTGACCTGCCCTCGCGGATCGGCGCGCTGCCGGCGCCGATGGAGGCCGACCAGGACACCGAGCGCTACCGCCTCTACTCCGCCGTCTCCGACCTGCTGACCGGCGTCTCGACCGTCCGCCCGGTCGTGCTCGTTCTGGAGGATGGGCACTGGGCGGATACGCCGTCGCTGCTGCTGCTCCGGCATGTCGCCCGTTCGGTCGACGCGAGGCTGCTGGTGGTCGCGACCTTCCGGGACACCGAGGCCGAGGTGCCGGCCGACCTTTCGGACACCCTCGTCGATCTGCGCCGGTCGGACGGCGTGGTGCGGATCCGAGTGGGAGCGCTCAGCCGGGCCGACCTGCTCGACTTCGTCGGCCGTGCCTCGGGCGTGCATGCCGACCAGGTGGTCGGGGAGGTGGCCGATGAGGTCGCCCGGCTCACGCAGGGCAACGCGTTCCTGCTCTGCGAGCTCTGGCAGTCGCTGGTCGAGACCGGATCGGTGGGCGCCGAGGACGGCCATCTGCGGCTGCTGCAGCCGCTCGACGAGATCGCCACGCCGGAGAGCGTGCGCGAGCTGGCCAGCCAGCGCCTGCACCGGCTGGACGACGCCACCACCGAGCTGCTCGAGGTGGGCGCCGTCGCCGGCCCGGACTTCGCCCTGGCGACTGTGCGGGCGGCCACCGGGCTGGCCGACGAGGATCTCCTGGTTGCGGTCGAGCAGGCCCGCGCGAGCGGGATGATCGAGGAGATCCCGGGCCGGGGACTGGAGTACCGGTTCACCCATGAGCTGGTGCGCCGCGCCGTCTACGACCGCCTGCCCGGCCACCGGCGGGCCGCGCTTCACCTGCGCATCGGCGAGGCGCTCGAGGACGGTGATCGGCAGGCGTCCGGTCTTGCCTACCACTTCACGGCGGCCTTGCCTCTGGGCGGCGCCGAGCGGGCGGTGGAGTACAACCTGCAGGCGGCGTCCGCCGCCGCGGCCAGCCTTGCCTTCGACGAGGCTGCCGACCATCTGCGGGTCGCCATCGACCTCGGCATCGAAGACGACCGGCGACGGGCCGAGGCGCTCCTCGACCTGGGCACGGCGTGCATGCGGTCGGGTTCTGCGCCCGACGCCATGGCCGCCTATCGGGAGGTCGCGGGAGCCGCCCGTGCAACGGCGGATGGCGATCTGCTGGCCCAGGCGGCGATCGGCTTTGCCGCCGCAAGCTGGCGGCCGCGGATCATGGACGAGGTGTCGATCGACATGCTCGAGGAGGCGCTGGGGCTCCTGCCGGAGGGAGATTCGCACCGCCGCGTCGAGGTGCTGGCCAGCCTCGTCCGCACGCTCGGGGCCTGCGGCGACGTCGAGCGAGCGCGGGCGACCCTGGAGACGGGGGTTGCCATGGCCCGCCGGGTCGGCGACCGGGCGAGCCTCGCCCGCACCCTCGTCCAGGCGATCTTCGCCCGCGGCGCCCTGCCCACCGCCGCCATCCTGGACATGCTGTCCGAGGCCAACTCACTGGCCGCCGAGGTGGGTGACCTGGAGATCGACGCCCAGGCCCGGCTCTGGCATTGCATCGTCCTGATCGCCAACGGCAGCCTGGACGCCGCCCGCCGCGAGCTGGTCGCCCAGGGGGCTGCCGCTGCCCGGGCCCGGCAGCCGTTCATCAGCTACATCAACGACTACCTGGGGTCGACCCTGGCCCTGTGCACCGGCCACCTCGCCGCGGCGGCCGACGCCGCCGAGCGCGCCAACGACTGGGGCCGGCACATGCGCGGCGGCGACGTCAGCGGCAACTACGGCATCCAGATGTTCGGGGTGCGCCGGGAGCAGGGCCGCCTGGCCGAGGTGGCTCCGGTCGTGCGCATGCTGGCCGGCGCCGGCAACCTCGGCGGCCCCTGGCGGGGCGGGCTGGCGGCGCTCGTGGCCGAGCTGGGGATGACCGACCATGCTCTCGACCTGCTGGCCGGCATCCGCAGCGACGGGTTCGCCGACGAGGTGCCGTGGACGCGGCTGGTGTCGATGATCTACACGGCCGACGCGGCAACGGCGGTCGGCGACGCCCGCATGTCGGCGATCCTCTACCAGGAGCTCGAGCCGCTTGCCGGTACCAACGTCTTGATCGGCCAGGGGATCACCTGCTACGGCGCCGCCGACCGCTACCTGGGGATGCTCGCCCTGACCACCGGCGAGGTGGCCGTGGCCGCCCGCCACCTGGAGGCCGCTGTGCTCCTGAACCGCGAGATGGGCGCGGCGACCTGGCTCGCCCATTCGCTCTACCACCAGGGGCGGGCGCAGGTGCAGCTGGGCGACCGGGGCGCGGGTGCGGCGCTCGAGGAGGCCGAGCAGCTGGCCGGCGTGATCGGGATGCCCAGCCTGCTCTCCCGCATCCGTGCGGTCGGGGTGCCGCGGGCGATGGCAGGGGAGCCCCCGGACGGCCTCTCGGCACGCGAGGTCGAGATCCTGCACCTGGTCGCCCGCGGCCTCTCCAACCGGGACATCGGCGCCCGGCTCTTCATCAGCGAGCACACGGCCGCCAACCACGTTCGTAGCATCCTCCGCAAGACGGGATGCGCAAACCGCACCCAGGCCGCCTCCTACGCCTTCCGTCACGGACTCACCGATACACCCGAGCCGCCGGTATGATCTGTCGATGCCGCTCTATGTGATCGAGCGACGGTTCGCCGAGCAGCTCCAGCCCGATGCGGAGAGCGTCCGCGTGATCGAGGAGGCGAACGCGGACGAGGGCGTGCGCTGGGTGTTCTCGTTCCTCAGCGCCGACCGCATGCGCAGCTACTGCCTGTACGAGTCGCCGTCGCCGGAAGCGATCCACGCGGCGGCCGAACGCGCGGGGCTGCCGGCAGACGTGATCGTCGAGGTCAGCCAGATCTCGGCCGACATGTTCGTCTGAGCCGAAGCGTCCCGCGGCCGGTCGTGGAGTACGCCCAGCGGGTCGACGGCGCCGTCTCCGCCGTTCTCGGCGACCGCCACGCCGGCACCTACCTCCACGGCTCCGCGGTGCTGGGAGGGTTCACCCCTGACCGCTCGGACGTTGACCTGCTGGTGGTTGCGCGCGAGCCGGTGCAGCGGGAGGCGCTGCACGCCCTGGCCGCCGCGGTGGCGGCCGATCGGATCGCCTGCCCCGGCGTCGGCCTCGAGCTCGACGTCCTCGCAGCCGCCGTCGCCGCGAACCCTCTACGGCCGTGCCCCTTCCTGCTCAGCATGACGTCGGGACGGTCGGGCGAGCAGGCCACTCTCGGTGCCGACCACGGCCCGGGCGGCGACCCGCTGATGCACATCGCGGTTGTTCGCAGCGCGGGCGTCGCAATCTCCGGACGGCCGCCGCCGTCGGCCTTCGGCGAGGTTCAGCGGGTATGGC
>DASUHT010000013.1:0-5207 GCA_036273335.1 Gaiellales bacterium
AGCCGGCGGGCGGCGGCGGCCAGGTCGGCGGTGTGGTCGACCAGCACCGGCACGTTGCCGGGGCCGACGCCGATCGCCGGGTTGCCGGAGCGATAGGCGGCGCGGACGACGGCGGTGCCGCCGGTGGCCAGGATGACGTCGGTCGTCGGGTCGGACATGAGCGCCTCGATGAGCGGGATCGTCGGCTCCTCGACGACCTGGATGCAGCCGTCCGGCGCGCCGGCCGCGACCGCCGCCTGGGCGAGGGTGCGGGCGGCCTCGGCCGAGACCTCGCGGGCCATCGGGTGGGGGCTGACGACGACCGCGTTTCGGGTCATCAGCGCCAGCAGCACCTTGAAGAAGACCGTGGCGATCGGATTGGTGGAGGGCGTCAGCGCGAGCACGACGCCGGCCGGCCGGGGCAACTCGACGATGCGCGCGTCGGCGTCGATGCGGGCGCTCACGTAGTCGTGCCCGGCGTACCACTCGACGACGCCGCGCGAGCAGGCCTCGTTCTTGATCCGCTTGTGCTCGACGACGCCCATTCCGGTCTCCCTGACCGCCCATTCGGCATACCTTTCGGCATTTTGGTATGCCGCCTCGGCGGTCGCCTCCACGATCCGCCGTGTCCGCTGCGGGTCGTAGCCGGCGAACGCCGTGGCCGCCCAGTGCGCCCGCTGGAGCATCATGCGGGCGCGCGGGACGCCGGCCGGCTCGGGCGTTTGCCCGCTCACCCGGCCACCATCCCGGCCGGCTCCGAGCGCAGCTCGGCGAGCGCCTGGCCGATCGATACCTCGGTGCGGTCGAGCACCTCGTCGACCAGCTCCGGCCCCAGCAGGATTCCCGGCTTGAACTGCAGCACCCGCGGGTCGAGGGTCGAGAAGATCGCCCAGACCCCGTTCTCGTAGAGGTGCTTCATCACGATCTTGGCGCCCTGCGGGTGGTCGAACTCGAGGCCCATGACGACGCCGTCCTGGCGGATCCCGACGAACCACTCGGGGTAGAGCTGCTGGATCGCCCGCAGGCCGTTGCCGAACCGCTCGGCGATGTAGTGCACCATCGAGCGCACCTCCGGCCGGCCGCAGATCTCGAGCACCTTGAGCGCCACCACGCAGCCCAGCTCGGCGCCGCCGGCGGTGGAGATGTGGCCGAAGCCGTCCTCCTTCAGCCAGGCCGAGCATTCCTCCGAGACGACCACGCACGAGATCGGGTACATGCCGCCGGTGATGCCCTTGCCGATGACCATGATGTCGGGCTCGACACCGGCCTTGGTGATGCCCCACATCTCGCCGGTGCGCATCAGCCCGGTCTGCACCTCGTCGGCGATGTAGAGGGCGCCATAGCGCTCGCAGAGCCGCTTCACGGCCTGCAGGTAGCCAGGCTCGGGGAGGGGAAAGCCGTACGTCGCGGGGATCGTCTCGAGCAGCACGGCGGCCACGTCGCCCTCGCTCAATGCCGCCTCCATCTGGCCGAGGTCGTTGAACGGGACGTGCACGAACTCGTCCGGCCGGTCGGACAGGAAGAGGCGTGAGAAGCGGTCGTCGCCGCTGGCGACGGCGAGGCCGGTGTGCCCGTGGTAGCCCTTGAGGATGGAGACGATCTTCCGCCGCTGCCGGGTGTGGCGGGCGGTCTTGATCGCGATGTCCGTCGCCTCCCCGCCGCCGGCCCCATAGACGACGCGCTGCATGTTCGGCGGGCAGGTCTTGACCAGCGCCTCGGCGAGCGCTGTCCGGGCGAGCGCGGGGAAGTGGTGGTTGCCGATGTCGAAGCGCTGCATCGCCTGCTCCAGGGTGGCGATCAGCTCCGGGTTTCGGTGGCCGAGGTTGTAGGTGCCGCCGTTCAGGTGCAGGTCGATCAGGCGGCGGCCCGCCATGTCCCAGAAGAAGTAGCCCTCGCGGCGGTCGATCACCAGGTCGACGCCCGCGTCCTGCCAGAAGTCGGTCTTGTCGGGGTTCCAGAACTCCCGCGACCGATCCAGGAAGTCGTCCTTCGACTCGTAGGAGAAGAATCCGTAGTCGTACATGGGCGGTCCGGGATCGACCATACCGAATAGCAGACCAAAACGCAAGGATCTGCGAATGGTCTGGCGAGTGGTCGTGATAGGTTTGCCGCCGTGGCGGGCGTCGACACCGCGGTGGTGGGCGCGGGCCTGATCGGCCTGGCAACCGCGCACGCGCTCTGCCGGGACGGCCAGGGCCGGGTGGCCCTGTTCGACCGCGGCCTGCCCGGCTCCGGTGACTCCGGGAGATCGTTCAGCATGGTGCGCCGCCACTACTCGAACGCGGTCACCGCCCGGCTGGCGATGGCGGGGACGCGGACGATCGTCGACTGGCAGGACGAGGTCGGTCTCGGCGACTCGGGGTACGTCCGCTGCGGTTATCTGCTGACGGTGCCCGAGCGGCTGGTCGAGGCATGCCGGGGGAACGTCGAGATGCTGCGCGGCCTTGGGCTCGACACCCGGTTCGTCGGCCCCGACGAGATCGCCGAGGCGGAACCGCTGCTCGAGCTGGACGGCATCGCCGGCGCCGCGTACGAGCCGGCCGGGGGATTCGCGGACGCGCAGAAGATGTGCACGGGCTGGTTCGCCGTCGCCATGTCGCGAGGGCTGGAGGCGCACCTGGGGACGACGGTGCGCGGCATCCGGGTCGACGGCGGACGGGTCACCGGCCTCGACACCGACGGCGGGTTCGTCCCCACCGGACGGGTTGTTCTGGCGACCGGCGCCTGGGCCAACGATCTGCTGGAGCCGCTGGGTGCGCGCCAGCCGCTCGAGCTGCGGCGCCTGCAGGTGGCGATCGGCAGCCGCCGGCCGGGCGAACCGCTGCCCTCGGCGGTGTGCTCGGATTCGCTCTCCAACGTGGTCGTCCGGCCCGACCGGGGCCGCGAGTTCTGCGCCGTCGCCTACACCGGCGAGGATCTCGCCGCTCGCGCCGACGATTGCGACTACGGGCTGTCAGAGGACTACGAGCCGGCGCTTCGGCGAGGGTTGGGCGAGCGCTACCCCGGCCTCGCCGGCTTCCGGCTCGAGCGCGGCTGGGCCGGCCTCTACGACGTGACGCCCGATTGGAACCCCATCATCGGCCCGTGCCCGGGGATCGAGGGGCTGCACCTGGCGTTCGGCACCAGCGGCCACGGCTTCAAGCTGGCACCGGCGATCGGCGAGGTGACGGCCGCCGAGGTTACCGGCCGCACGCCGCCGGTCGACGTCGACGAGCTGCGGCCGGAGCGCTTCGACCAGGGGCGGCTGCTCCACCTCGCCTACGGCCCCGGCGCCCGCGCCTGAAATTTGGGTGCCTGGCCCCTAATTTCACGGTGCGTGTTTCGCGGCGGATTCGTGACGGCGTGCTGGCGATTGCGACCTTGCCCGTTCACGCCCTCGGATGTTCGAAATACGTGCGTCCTTGCCCGTTTATGCCCTCGGCGGTGGGTGTACTCCGCGGTAGCGGCTGGGGGGTGCCAGGGCTCTGCGACCCCTGGCACCTGGGGCCGGCGAGGCCCTGGTGCCTTTGCGTATTCACGCCGCTGCGCGGCGTGCGATACGCCTCAGCGCGGCGTGCGATACGCCTCAGCGTGCGAGCGTTGTGCGGTAGGCGGCGAGGGCGGTCGCGTCGTCGGGCGCGGCCTCCGCCGCCTGCTCGGCGTCGCGCAGGCGGCGGTACCGCTCGACCTCCTCGGCGGCGCGGGCGTCCGACCAGCCCAGGATCGGCGCCACCTGCGGCGCGATCGCCGCGGCGGCCGCCCGGCCGCGGTCGCTCACCTCGAGCGCGATCCGCGTCCGCCGGGCCAGGATGTCATCCAGGTCGAGCGCGCCCTGGTGCGTGCACGCGTGCACCGCCTCGGCCGCCGGGTAGCGCTCCGCCCCCGGCAGCGGCACCGCCAGCTGCGGGTCACTCGCGATCAGGTCGAAGACCTCGGCTGCGCGGGCGCCGTGGCGTGCCACCAGGTGCTCGACCAGCGGCTCGCCGAGGCCTGGCGGAGGCGGCCCGGGGTCGCCCTCGGCACCCAGCAGCTGCTGCCGCTCGGAGGAGGATGGCGGCACCATGCCGCCGAGGTCGGCCGCGGCCCGGTCGACGGCGTCGCGCGCCATCACCCGGTAGGTCGTGTACTTGCCGCCGGCGATCGCGGTCAGGCCGGGCCGCACGTCGAACAGCCGGTGATCCCGCGAGAGGCGGGTGGTGTCGGCGGCGCCGGGCGCGGCGACCAGCGGTCGCAGGCCGGCGAAGACGCCGCGCACGTCGTCGGCGGTCAGCGGATCGACGAGCACGTCGTTCACCTTCCCGAGCACGTACTCGACGTCCGCGCGGCTGGCCACCGGCTGCTCCGGATCGCCGCTCCAGTCGGTGTCGGTGTCGCCCAGGAGCCAGTGGTCGGGCCCCCACGGAATGGCGTGGAAGATGCTCTTCTCGGTGCGCATGAAAAGCCCGCTCTGCATCGGGATGCGCCCCCGCGGCACCAGCAGGTGGACGCCCTTAGACGGCCGCAGCTCGTGGTGGGCATGCCCGGTTGCCAGCTCCAGCAGGCGGTCGGTGGCGGCGCCGGCGGCGACGATGACGTGGCGGCCGCGGACGCGCAGATCGCTGCCGTCGGCCGTGTCGCGGGCCTCGACGCCGTCCACCCTTCCGTCCTCGCCGGCGGTGAATCCGTTGACGCGAAGCCGGGTCGCCACCGCTGCGCCGTCGGACGCTGCCGTGCGAGCGACGTAGACCGCGTAGAGCGCGTCGTCCTCCTGGCCATCGTGGAAGTGGATGGCGCCGATCAGCGAGTCGGGGCGAAGCGCCGGCGCCGCCGCCAGCGCCGCCCGCCGCGACAGATGGCGGGCCCGCGGGACGTGCCGGCGGCCGCCCATCGTGTTGTAGAGCAGGAGCCCGGCGCCGATGTATCCGCGCTCCCACACCGGGTGCCGAAGCGGAAACATGAACGGCACCGTGTGCACCAGGTGGGGGGCGAGCCGGGTGAGCAACAGCCTCCGCTCGCCGAGCGCCTCGCGGACGAGCCCGAAGTCGCGCATCTCCAGGTAGCGAAGGCCGCCGTGGATCAGCTTGCTCGACCGGCTGGACGTCCCGCGGGCCAGGTCGTGGGCCTCGACGAGCGCCACCGAGAGGCCGCGGCCTGCCGCATCCAGCGCGATCCCGCAGCCGGTGATGCCTCCGCCGACGACGACCAGGTCGAACGTCTCCTCGCGCATGCGGGCGAGCGAGCGGGCGCGGTATTCGGGATCGAGGACGCCG
>DASUHT010000014.1:0-4452 GCA_036273335.1 Gaiellales bacterium
GCACCGAGCGCAGGCCGGCCGCCGGCCACTCGTCGCGGCGCTCGACCAGGTCGGCCGCGATCGAATCGCGGGGCAGCCGGGCCGTCACCAGGACGACCGTGTCGCAGGCCAGCTCCTGCTCGCGCTCCGTATAGACGCAGGCGATGCGCGCCGCCTGGGCGCTCGTGCCAACCAGCGTCTGCGAGGTCAGGAGCGCCACGTCGAGCTCCATCAGCCGCCTGGCGATCCGATGCTGCTCCATCGTGTTCACCGTCCACTCCGAGACCCGCGGGGCGGGTGTCACCAGCGTGACCGGATGACCGTTCGCCGCCAGCTGCTCGGCCAGCACGCCGCCCATGTAGTAGTGGTCGTCGTCGAAGACGACCACCCGCTCGCCGCCCGGGCCGACGCCGTCCATCAGGTCGTCCGGGGTCAGAAGCTGGGGCGCCGCCTCCAGCGCCAGCGGCGTCGGGTGCCAGCGGCCGACCCCGTCGGCGCGCCAGCGTGCCCCGCTGGCGACGGCGACGTGGTCGAACCCGTAGGACAGGATCTCATCCGCGTCGAGCGGGCTTGCGAAGGCGAGCTCGACCGACGGCAGCCGCTCCAGCTGCCCCTTGCGGTAGTCGAGCACGCGAATCCAGGCGGCCAGCCCCGGCAGCCGCGCCTCGCGGGCGACCCGGCCCCCGAGCGCGTCCGTCGCCTCGGCCAGCACCACCTCGTAGCCGCGCTTGCCGAGCGACTGGGCGGCCTCCAGTCCGGCCGGCCCGGCGCCGACCACCAGCACCTTGGCGTCGCTCCCCCGCTCCGGCATGCGCTCGGGATGCCAACCGCGCCGCCACTCCTCGCCCATGCTCGGGTTCTGGGTGCAGCGGATCGGCGTCATCAGCGAGTCGCCGGTGACGCAGATGTTGCAGCCGATGCACTCGCGGATGTCCTCGAACCGGCCCTCCTCGATCTTGCGCGGCAGGAAGGGGTCGGCGATCGACGGCCGGGCGGCGCCGATCATGTCCAGCACCCCGTCGCGGACCATCCGCACCATCGTGTCCGGGGAGGTGAAGCGGCCGACGCCGACCACGGGCTTGCTGGTCAGCACTTTCAGTCCCCGCACGTACTTCTCCTGGTATCCCTCCTCGCCGAAGCGGGAGGTGATCGAGTCGAAGTCCCACTCGCCGACCATGAAGTCCCAGAGGTCGGGCAGCTCGCCGACCATCCCCAGCACCTGCTCCATCTCGCCGCGCTCGATGCCGCTCTCGCCGACCAGCTCGTCGACGCAGATCCGGCAGGCGACGCCGGCCCGCCCGGCGGCGACCTCGAGCGTGTCCTCGAGCACCTCACGCAGCAGCCGCGCCCGGTTCTCGATGCTGCCGCCGTAGCCGTCGGTGCGATCGTTGTAACGGCGGCTGAGGAAGTGCTGGATGGTCGTCAGGCCGTGCCCCGCGTAGACATAGACGATGTCGAACCCGGCCCGGATCGCCCGCTCGGTCGCCTGCCGGTGCCAGCGCCGCAGGTCGCCGATGTCGGCGATCGACATCCGCCGCGCCTGCACCGGGTCGTAGGTCGCCGCGGGCAGCGCCGTTACTCCCATCGGCTGCTCCCGGCTGTACAGGTTTGGCCCGATGATCCCGTTGTGGCAAGGCTCGAACCCGGCCAGGGCGCCGTGCTCGTGCACCCGCTCGACCATCCGCGCCATGGCCGGGATGTCGCGATCGTCCCAGAGCCGGCCCTCCGTGTACGGCGACACCTCCGAGCTGGGGTGGATCTCGACCTCCTCGGTGCAGACGACCGCCCAGCCGCCCTCCGCCTTGACGCCGCGCATGTGCGCCAGCGCGGTCGGGTCGCGGTGACCCATGCCGTTGCAGTGCGGCACCTGGTAGAAGCGGTTGCGGGCCGTCACCGGTCCGATCTGCACCGGCTCGAAGAGGACGTCGAATCGTGGTTCTCGCATGCGGGTCTCCCGGGAGTGGTCGGGGGGATTGTGGGCCATCCTACGGGTGTTTGACTCGCGAGTCAGTCGACACTTGACTCCGGTGCAACCGTGGTCGAATCGAAGCGCCCGGTGAATCCCGCGCGCGCTGCCATCCCGATCCGACCGCCGCCCTGCGCCGCTTACCAGGCACCCACGCGTTACAGCACGGTCAGACCCCCCGGTAACTCCATCGCATCACCTGCGGGCGGTGAACAGGTGCTGCTCCCACGACACGGCGGGAGCATACGGCTCAGGGGATCGAGTCGACCGTAGTGGAGATCCCGGACGTCGCGGTGGTCGTGCTGCCGCTGGTGGTCGTGCTACTGCTGCTGCTCGACGTCTCGGTGATCGTCTGGGTGATCGTGACCGAGAGCGTCTGAACGGTGGTGGTCGGCACCGTCGCCGTAACCGTCCGCGGGACGATCGCCATCTGGGTGGTCGTCGGCCCGGTCACGTCCACCGTGCGCGCCGGCACCAAGACCTTCTGGCCGTTGTGGAACACCGTGTGCGGCGGCACGAGCACCTTGACCGGGCGTCCGTGCACGCGAATGACCTTGCCCTTGAGCGTCAGCGTCGTCACGAACGCCGCTCCCGCCTGCGTGCCCACCATGTTCGCCGTGAACCAGCCCGCCGAGAACAGCAGAACGAGCACCGTCAGGCTGGGCATCCAGTACCGCGATGCCACCTCCAGTCCCTCGCCCCTGGGGAGTGTGAAACGTGCCACAACGGCAGGATAGCCAGGAATTCTGGCGCTCTGCTGGTTCAGCCGGTCGGGGAGGGAAGATCGCGAACGCTTGCTGGCCCCCGCGGGTGCTCATCGAGCATGCGATCTCACCAGGGTACGGGCGGGTCAGCGGGCGGGAAGAGTGGTGGTCGTGAACAGGAACTCAATCCATTCATAACTAACCCTATTGACAATCGGGGGTATTATTGAGGCATCGATCTGATTCCCCGGAGGTTGCCAATGTCCTCGCATGGCCCACTGACCCTCGTCCCGTCCGTCTTCGACCGCGGCGGCGCCGCTGACGCCGATTCGCCGGTCGACGATGCCCCGCTCGCTGCCTGGTTCGATTCCTTCGATCCCGGCCGCGAGCGGACGCGGGCGGAGCTCGAATTGCTCGTCGGCGACCTCGCCGGCCGGCCCGACCTGTGGCGGCGCTACGTGCTGCACGACGCCGAGCAGCGCCACTACGTGCGACTGGCCGCCGGCGCGCAGGCGGAGGTCTGGCTCATCTGCTGGTGTCCATCCCAGGAGACCGGATTCCACGACCACGCCGGCAGCCGCGGTGCGGTGGCGGTCGTCGAGGGTGCCCTGGCCGAGACGCTGCTCGCCGTCGGCGGCGTCAACCCCCGCCGTGAGTTCGCGGCCGGCAGCCGCTTCTCGTTCGGCGCCGCGCACATCCACGACGTCCAGCACGCCGGCGGCTCGCCCGCCACCTCGCTCCACGCCTATTCACCACCGCTGGCCGAGATGGGCTTCTACGACATCGCCGGCGATGGGTCGCTGCGCCGGCGAAGCGGTGGCTACCGCGAGGAGTTCTGTTGAGCGGGTGGCAGGGGGTGCTGGCGGCGGCGCCGGCCGGTCCGCCGCGCGTGGCGGTGGTCGGCGGCGGGGCGTCCGGCACCCTGGTGGCGCTGGCCACGCTGCGGGCGATTCCCAACGCAGCTGTCACGGTGGTCGAGCCGCGTTCGCAGCTCGGCCGTGGGCTTGCCTACTCGACGCCCGATCCGCGGCACCGGTTGAACGTGCCGGCGGGCAGCATGAGCGCGCTCCCCGACGACCCCGGGCACTTCCTTCGTTGGGCGGGCATCCACCACCGATCGGTGTCGCCGCTGTGGTTCGCGCCCCGGCCGACCTACGGCCGTTACCTCGCCGCCAGCCTCCGCGAGGCCGCGGCCCAGGCGCCGGCAGCCGAGCTGCGGCACGTCCGGGCATCCGCCACCGCGATCGATCCAGCCGCCGGCGGCTGGCGGGTGCGGCTCGAGGGCGGGGGAGAGCTGGTCGCCGACGACGTGGTGCTGGCGCTCGGGTACGGGCCGCCGGCGCCGCCGGCTGGTCTCCCCCCGGCGCTGCTCGAGCATCCGGCCTACGTCGCCGATCCCTGGCGGCCGGGCGCGCTCGATGCCGTGTCCGGCGATGTGCTCTGCCTGGGTACCGGCCTGACCGCCGTCGATGCCGTGCTGGCGCTCGCCGACGCCGATCTCGGTCGTCGCATCTTCTGCGTCTCGCGGACCGGCCTGCGTCCGCTGGCGCACCGCACCGGCGGCGCATCCCCCGCTCCCCGGCGTTCCGCCCTGCGCCCGGTGACCGCGCTCGGCCTGCTCCGCTCGGTGCGGGCAGAGGTGGCGCTGGCCGGCGAGCGGGGAGGGGACTGGCGGGACGTCGTGAACGGCATCCGGCCGCATGTGAACGAGCTCTGGGCGGCACTGCCGGCGCCCGAGCGGGAGCGCTTCCGCCACCGCCTGGCACGCTTCTGGGAGGTGCACCGGCACCGCATGCCTCCCCA
>DASUHT010000015.1:0-21115 GCA_036273335.1 Gaiellales bacterium
CCGGGCGTACGGCATCCGCACCGCCATGGGCGGCCGGCAAGCCCGGGCGCTCTGCCCACAGGCGATCGTGGTGCCGCCGCGGATGACCGCCTACTCCGAGGCCAGCCGGGCCGTCTACGCCGTCTTCGAGGAGACGACGCCCCTGGTCGAGGGCCTCTCCATCGACGAGGCGTTCCTGGACGTGCGCGGGATGGAGCGGATCGCCGGCACGCCGGTCGAGATCGCGCTTCGCCTGCGCCGGGCCGTCCGCCGCCAGCTCGGCCTGCCGATCACAGTCGGCATCGCCCGCACCAAGTTCCTGGCCAAGGTGGCGAGCGGGGTCGCCAAGCCGGACGGGCTGCTGATCGTCTCGCCGGAGCGCGAATTCGCGTTCCTGCACCCGCTCCCGATCGAGCGCCTGTGGGGCGTCGGCCCGGCGACCTCGCGCAGGCTGCGGGCGCACGGGATCGCGACCGTCGGCGAGGTCGCGCGGCTGGACGAGGGCACCCTGGTTGCCATGGTCGGCCGCGCCGCCGGCCGCAAACTGCACGCGCTCGCCCACAACCGCGACCCGCGCCGGGTGCAGCCGCGGCGCCGCCGCCGCTCGGTGGGGGCGCAGCGCGCGTTCGGCCGCCGGCCGTGGTCGGCGGAGTTCCTCGACGCCGCCCTGGTCGGCCTCGTCGACCGGGTCAGCCGGCGCATGCGCCGGGCCGGCCGGCGCGGCCGCACGGTCGTCCTTCGCATGCGCTTCACCGACTTCTCCCGCGCCACCCGCTCGCAGACGCTTCACCGGCCGACCGACGAGACGGCCGTGCTGCTGGCCGCCGCCCGCGAGCTCCTGGCCGCCGTGATGCCGATGCTCGAGCTGCGCGGCATCACCATGATCGGCGTCGCCGTCACCAACCTGGACGTGGGCGACGTCCAGCTGAGCCTCCTCGAGAGCGAGGCGACGGTCGCCCTGGACGCCGCCGTCGACGCCGTGCGCGCCCGCTACGGCACCTCGGCGATCACCCGCGCCGTGCTGCTCGGCCGCGACCAGGGATTCACCGTGCCGATGCTGCCCGACTAGCTCGCTAGTGGTCGGAGGCCTCGATCCGCCCCGAGTCGATCGCGGCCAGGAGCGCCGCGTGGTCGCGCTCGCTCTGCTCGGCGTAGGCCTCGCTGAAGGCGAGGATCGCCCGGTCGAAGACGTCGCCGCGGCCGACATAGGCGGCGATCGCAATGGCGTCGCCGGTGCGGGCGTGGGCGCGCGCCAGCATCGCCGCGCAGAGCCGGGCGTAGATCGTCAGCGCCTGCGGGTTCATCGCCTCGATTCGGATCGAGCCCTTCCAGTCGCGCAACTGGCGGACGTAGTAGTCGTGCGGCCGCCCGTCCACGCCCTCCGGCACCTGCAGCCAGCCCAGGAAGACATCCGTCGTCGCCTGCATCAGGCGCTGGCCGGCGACCACCCGCTCGCCGTTATTGGCATACGGGCTCGGCTCGGTGAACTCCTCCAGCACCGACGCCTGCGCCTCTTTCACCTGCAACACCAGCGGGTCGTGCTCGTCGCGGCCGAGCAGGAGCGCGATCCAGGCGTGCGTGCCGACGCTGCCCACGCCGACCACCTTGCGGGCAACGTCGACCAGCGCGTACTGGTCGAACATCGCCCGCCGGTGGTGCTGGATCGAGCTTCGGTAGTCCATCAGCACCTGCTCCAGGCTCTCCTCCAGGCGGACGAAGCGCTCCTCGCCGAGAAACTCGCGGGCGGGGACGATCAGCGGCGGCTCCGAGACCAGCCGCGCGTCGCCGTCCACCTCGGTGGTCAGCCGCGCGAACGCGTGCCGGCTGTCGCGGCGCATCGCCTTCACGATGTCGCGGTGAAGGACGCGGTGCATCCTCGCTCCAAGCTCGTCCGAGACCTCGCGGAGCAGCGGCTCGACCTCGAGCCGGACGTACCAGAGGTCGAGCGTTCGCATCCGCGAGAAGTGGGCGATCTGCTGCCGGTAATGGGCGACCGCGTCGACCACCACCCGCTGCTGGTCGGCCACCGAGAACCCGTTGTCGCGGCCGGCGACGAGCAGGCTCGCAGCGAGCCGCTTGACGTCCCACTCCCACGGCCCGCGGGCGGTCTCGTCGAAGTCGTTGACGTCGAAGAGGAGGCGCCGGTCGGGCGAGGCGAAGAGCCCGAAGTTGGAAAGGTGGGCGTCGCCGCAGCACTGCGCCTGGAGGCCGGTGCGGGGCGTGCCGGCGAGGTCGCCGGCCATCACCATGGCGGCGCCGCGAAAGAACGTGAACGGCGAGGCGGACATCCGCCCGTAGCGGATCGGCACCAGCTCGGGCACGCGCAGCGCCGCCTGCCGCTCCAGCGTGTCGACGGGGTCGGGGCGGTCGCTCGCCGGCTCGAAGATCGCGTGGCTGGAGCGGGGCACCGACGCCCGCAGCGCCTTGCCGGCGGCGGCCCGCTCGGCCGGCGTTCGCCGCTCGAGCCCGGACACCGTGTGGGTGCCGCGAAGCGACGCCCCCTGATTGTCCGCCTCGACCCCCTGCGTTACCGCCAAGACCCCCTCCTCGCCTGGTCAGACAATGGTATCGGAGCCCCGCGGCAGGCTGCGGCCGAGCGACGCCACCGCGCCGGGCAGTTCCTCCAGGGTGTCCACCCGGGCGTCCGCCGCCGCCAGCGCCGCTGCCGGATGGGTGGTGGTGATGCCGACCACCAGCATCCCCGCCGAGCGCCCCGCCGCGATCCCGGCCGGCACGTCCTCGACGACCAGGCAGTCGGCCGGCGCCGCGCCGAGCAAGCGGGCGGCGACGAGATAGCCGTCCGGATCCGGCTTGCCGGCGGCCGCGTCCTCGCTGCACACGAGCACCCGCGGCAGCGGCAGGCCGGCCGCCTCCAGCCGCGCCTCCGCGAGTACCCGGCCCGCCGAGGTGACGACCGCCCAGGCGCCGTCCGGGAGCGTTGCCAGGAGCGGCCCGGCGCCGGCCACCGGCCGCAGGCCGTCGACGTCGGTCGCCTCCTCGGCGTCCAGCCGGTCGGCCTCGCTGCGGGCGTCCAGCCAGGGCGCGACGCGGGCGATCGCGTCGGAGCTTCGGATGCCGTGCACCTGGTCGAGGAAGCCGTCGGCGTCCAGGCCGTGGCGGTCGGCGAAGCGCCGCCAGTTGCGCTCGACGACGGCCGTCGAGTCGACCAGCGTCCCGTCCATGTCGAAGCAAACCGCCGCCAGCGGTTCAGCGGATGCGGAAATCGGCTCCCGCGATCTTCACGTAGAGGTCGTCCCGCAAGAGGTAGATGCTGTACCGGCCCGGCGGGAGCGGCCACGGGCCCTGCGCGTTGGCGCCGAGCTGGAAGCGGCCGGCGATCGCCGAACGGGTGTAGATCCAGTCCAGGTAGTAGGCGACGAGCGGGTTGGCGTGGCGGTGGTAGATGCCGAGCCAGTCCCAGCGGTCGCCGGGGGCGTTTCGGATGCGTACGGTGATCGGCTGGCCGACGGCATAGGTCGGCCGGAGCGTCTGGACGATGGCCGGAGCGCCCGGCGCCACCACCCAGAACGGGAAGCGCGAGAGTTGGCCGCGGCGGCCGGCGAGCACCGCGGCATATGCCCCGGGGCGCCAGCCGGCGCTGGAGAAGGACACGCTGCCGATCCCGGCCGCCGCACCGGCGTGCAGCCCGTGCCTGGCGACGACTACCGGATGGCCGGCGCCGAAACGCTCGATGAGGACGGCGGACGCCCCAGCGCTGCCCGAGTGGAAGGAGACCGGAACGCGGTCGCCGCGCGTCACCCGCCGCTGCGGCACCGTGACCAGCGTCGGCGGAGTTGCGCCCCGGACGCGGAACGTCGAGACGACCAGGCGGTGGTCGGAGGGCCAGGGAGCAACCGTCGCCGACGTGCCTGGCGCGCCTGGCTCGCCGATGATCCTGCTGGCGACGGTCGTCGCACCGGCCGCGTAGACGAAGTCGATCCGGTCGGCGGGCCAGCCGGGGAAGTTCTCGACGCCTTTCAGCGTGCGGTGGGTGGGCCAGGTCAGCCCGGGGACGCGGACCGGGTTCGGGTGGACGGCGCGGAAGGAGTCGGTGAAGCCGGCCCGCTCGATCGCCACCGACACCGGCCAGCGCACCGGGTACCGGATCGCCGGCCGCAACCCCACCGTCGCCCTCGTCCAGTCGCGGAAGGAGGGGGAGTTGAGGTCGCCCGTCAAGAAGACGGGAATCCCGCGCGCCCGCAGTCCAGCCGCCGCCCGGAGCCGGCTCCTGATCGCGGGCAGCCGCACCCGCCGCTCCATCGCCAGCACCTGGGCAAGCGTCTTGCCGCGCTTGACCCACGACGGGCCGTACGGCGAGGACGGCAGGTGCACGTTCTCGAGCGCGGCGACGCGGCCTGGGGCGACCTGGACAAAGGTGTAGACGCCGTCCCCGGCCGGCGGGTCGACAAGCGGCAGCCGCGAGACGATCTGCATGCGCACGTCGTAGTAGTGCCAGCCCAGTGCCCGTGCCACCTGGGGGATCTCTCCGCCGCCCTCCTCGATGCCGACGACGTCGGCGCCGCTCTTGCGGATCGCCCGGGCGACCAGCGACGCCGGGACGATCGCGTACTCGTCGGAGATGTCGCAGTTGAACTGCGCGACCTTGATTGTGGCCGGGTGCCCGGCTGCGGCAGCCCGGGCCGGCGTCGCCACGGCCGGCCGGCCCCCGGCGGCCAGCGCCGCCGCCGCGGCGAGCGCCACCATGCCTCCGGGCATCCCCCGCATGACTGCGAGCCTACCATCGTCGGCCCGGAGGAGTAATGTCGCAGGCGACGCCGCACCGGGGGGGCGCGGCACGACGGGGAAGGGGAACTCTATGAAGTCGGTCAGACGCCTGGCGGTGGCGGGCATCGCCTCGGTGGTCATGCTGACGGGGGTCAGCAGCGCCGGCGCCGCCGGCACGGCGCTTCCACATTTCGGCGATGTCACGTGTCACGGCGGCAACATCAAGTCGGGGACCTACCGGTCGTTGCGAGTGGTCGGGTTCTGCACCATCCCGGACGGTCGCACCGTGATCGTTCGCGGCAACCTGGTGGTCGCCGCGAACGCGATCCTCGACTCGATCCACCTGGGAACCGTCCGCGTTCGGGACGATCTGGTGGTCGGCCGGCACGCGGTGCTCGGGTTCGGCTGCGCACCGTCGGCGGGATGCTCGGCCACCTCCTCCGACGTCGTCGGCGGCAGCCTTCGTTCCTACCGCGCCGCCGCGCTCCTTATCCACGGCAACACGATCCGGCACAACATCGTGATCAGGCGTGGCGGGGGGAGTATGAACTGCGCATCCACGGCCCTTTTCGGCGGGCCTTACTTCGTGGCGGTTGAGGACAACGCGATCGGTGGCAACATCCGCATCTCGGGCGTCCGCAGCTGCTGGATCGGATTCATCAGGGATCACGTCGGCGGCAGCGTCAGCGTCTTCAACAACCGCTTCGGTGATCCGGATGCGATGGAGATCGTGACCAACACGATCGCCGGCAACCTGTCCTGCTTCAACAACGACCCGCAGGCGCACTTCGGCGACTCGGGCGGCTCGCCGAACGTGGTCGGCGGCGTCAAGCGGGGGGAGTGCCGGAACGTCTAGGTGATCCCACGGTGGACGGTGGGGTCCGCGCGAGCGGGCCCCACCCGCCCGCCGGGCGGCGACCAATGCACGGCCAACCGGGCGGCGGTACGGTCGCCCGGTGGCCATCGATGACCAGCTCCTGATCGTCTAGGCGTGGAGCCCGCGCCGCGGCAGCGACCCGTTAATCGCCGCTCCCGGCGCCGCCGTCGCCGGCGGCGAACGTGGCCCTGGCTGCTGGCGGCGGTGATCGTCGCGGCGGCGGTCGCGGTCGTCATCGAACGGCACGGCGACGGCCGCGGTTCGGCTTCGGCCGGGCAGGCTCCGCCGGCAGGCACTGATCCTTCCGGCGATCGCCGCCCGGCGGCTCCGCCGACGCTCCGGGTGACGCGGATCGCCGAGCTGCCGGCGGCGGTGCAGGACCCGGCGGTGGCGACGCTGGGCGACCGTGCCTACGCGTTCGGCGGCCTCGACTCGAGCGGCGGCTCGACCTCCGCCATCTCGGTCGTTCGCGGCTCAAGGGTCGGTACGGCGGGTGCGCTTCCGGTGGCAATCCACGACGCCGCTGCCGCGCCGTCCGGACGGCGCCTGCTCGTGCTCGGCGGCGGCCAGGTCGCGAGCTTCGCCGGAATCGCGGCGTTCGATCCGAGCAGCCGCCGGCTGCGGCTCGTGGGATCGCTTCCGACGCCGCTGTCCGACCTCTCGGCGGTGACGATCGGGACCACCACCTACGTCGTCGGCGGCTACACGGGCGCCGCCTGGTCGAACCGAGTGCTCGCGATTCGCGGCCGCACGATCCGAACCGTCGCCCACCTGCCAGTCGCGCTCCGCTACACGGCGGCTGCCGCCCACGGCCGGGATCTGGTGATCGCGGGCGGCCGCACATCGACCGGCCCCAGCCGCGCGATCTACCGCTTCTCCGCCGGCTCCGGGCTGCGCCGCATCGGCACGCTTCCGCAGGCACTGATGCACGCCGCCGCCGGCACGCTGGGCAGCACCGTCTACGTGGTCGGGGGAATCGGCGCCGACGGCCGCGCCGTCCGGTCGGTGCTCGCGATCGGCCGCGACGGCAGCGTCCACCGCGCCGCCTCGCTGCCGACGCCGCTGTCCGACGCCGGGGTCGCGAGCCTGCCCGGGCGCCTGCTGGTGATCGGCGGCAACGACGGGTCGGGCCCCGTCCGCTCGGTGCTCCAGATCGCCTCCGGATCGCCGCCCCCGAGCCGGCCGGGCGGGATGCGGCCTCCAGCGCTGCCGGCGATGTACCGAGGGCCGCTGCCGGGCGACCTGCTGATCGCCGATCGCGGCAACAACCGGCTGCTCATCATCAACCCGGCCAAGCGCGTGATCTGGCGCTACCCGAGCCGGCCCGGCCAGCCGCGGCTGAACTTCGACGACGACGCCTTCTTCACCCCAGGCGGACGGGCGATCATCTCCAACGAGGAGGAGAACCACGACATCGTGATGATCAGCTACCCCGGCGGCCGCCTCTTCTGGCGCTACGGCCATCCCGGGCACCCGGGCTCGGCACCGGGGTACCTGAACACCCCGGATGACGCGTACCAGCTCAAGAACGGGCTGGTCATCTCGTCGGACGACATGAACTGCCGGATCGTGGAGATCCGCGGCCACCGGCTGGTGCGGTCGATCGGCAGGCCCGGCGTCTGCGTCCACAATCCTCCGCACAGCTTCGCCTCGCCTAACGGCGACACGCCGCTGCCCAACGGCGACATCCTGGTGTCCGAGATCGGCGGCTCGTGGATCGACGAGATCACCCGCAGCGGCCGGCTGGTGCACAGCCTCCGGGCGCCGGTCTCCTATCCGTCCGATCCGCAGCTCACCCGAACCGGCAACATCCTGGTCTCGGACTACTCCAGCCCCGGCGGGGTGGTCATCCTGCAGCGGCGCACCGGGCGGGTGCTCTGGCGCTACCAGCCGGCGTCCGGCCCGGGGGAGCTCGACCATCCCAGCCTGGCGACCATGCTCCCCAACGGCGACGTCCTGGTCGGCGACGACTACAACGACCGGATCGTCATCATCGATCGGGCCAGCAAGCGGATCGTCTGGCAGTACGGCCAGAAGGGGGTCGCCGGTACCCGGCCGGGGCTCCTGAACATCCCGGACGGGTTCGACTACATCCCCGTCTCGAGGTCGGGCAGCCCCGACCCGGCGGCCATCCATCACGGCCCCTGAGGTGCGGTGGGGCGGCGGCCCGACCGTCGGTATCGTTCCGGGTCGTGTCCATCCCCGCCCAGGCGATCCCCGGCCAGGTTTGCGTCATCGAGACGAGCGACCTGACGAAGGTCTACCCGGGCGGTGTGAAGGCGGTGGACGGCCTCAACCTGAAGGTCTGCGAGGGCGAGATCTTCGGGCTCCTGGGGCCCAACGGCGCCGGCAAGACGACGACCGCCAGCATGCTCACGACGCGGGTCATCCCGACCGCCGGGCGGGCTTTCGTGAACGGCATCGACGTCGTCGCCCACCCGGCCGTCGCCAAGCAGCTGATCGGCGTCGTGCCGCAGACGAACACGCTCGACCGCGCGCTCACCGTATGGGAGAACCTCTACTTCCACGGCCGCTTCTTCGGCATGCCGGCGGCGCGGGCGCGGGCCGCCTCGGACGAGCTGCTGGTCACCTTCCACCTGAGCGAGCGGGCGAAGGCGCCGGTGATGGCGCTCTCCGGCGGCATGGCGCAGCGGCTGATGGTCGCCCGGGCGATCCTCCACAACCCGGCCATCCTCTTCCTCGACGAGCCCACCGCCGGCCTCGACCCGCAGAGCCGGATCAGCCTCTGGGAGATCCTGGAGGGCCTGCACGAGCGCGGCCAGACGGTCGTCCTGACCACCCACAACATGGAGGAGGCCGACCAGCTCTGCGACCGGATCGGGATCATGGACCACGGCAAGCTGCTGGAGCTGGGGACGCCGGAGGAGCTGAAGGCCTCGATCGGGGCGGACACGATCGTCACCGTGACCGCCGACGGGGACATGGCTGAGCTGGCCGGGCGGCTGCGCCAGGACGTGGACGGCGTCGACTCTGCGACCACGCTCGACGGCTCGGTGCAGCTGGCCGTCCGCGGCGCCGACCGGGTGCTCCTGCGGGTGATCGGCGCCGCCGACGAGGCGGGCTTCGGCGTCCGCGACGTGCAGGTGGCGCCGCCCACCCTGGAGACGGTCTTCATCAAGCTGACCGGGAAGGAGCTTCGCGACTGATGGCCGCCACCAGCACCGCCTCCACCGGCGCCCTCTTCACCACCCGCTCCGCCGTCAGCTCGAGCCGGATCGCCTTCGCCGCCCTGCTCCTGCGCGACCTGGTGGTGCTGAAGAAGCGCGTGCGCGAGTTCATCCCGCGCACGATCATCCAGCCGCTCCTGCTCTGCTTCGTCTTCCTCTACGTCTTCCCGACCATCGGCACCGGCGTCGGCGGCGGCCGCGGGGCGGCCGGCGAGTCGGAGTTCGCGACCATCCTGGTGGCCGGCGTGGTCGGCCTCTCGATCATGTTCCAGGGGATCCAGGCGGTGGCGCTGCCGCTGGTGCAGGAGTTCGGCTACACGCGGGAGATCGAGGACCGCGTGCTGGCGCCGCTGCCAGTGTCGCTGGTCGCCCTCGAGAAGGTCATCTTCGGGGCCATCCAGGGCCTCTTCGCGGCGGTGCTGGTGTTCCCGATCGCGGCCGTCGTCCACTCCAGCCAGATCCACATCCACCTGCAGGTGCACTGGCTGGTGCTGGTCACCCTGACGCCGCTCGCCTGCATCGTCTGCTCGTCCCTGGGGCTCACCTTCGGGACGATCTTCGATCCGCGCACGGTGCCGCTGCTCTTCGGCATCATCATCCTGCCGCTGACCTTCCTCGGCGGTACCTACTACTCGTGGACTGCCCTCTCCCCGGTCACCATCGGCAGCCTCCACTGGCTGCAGCTGGTCGTCCTCGTGAACCCCCTGATCTACATGAACGAGGGCTTCCGGGCGGCGCTCACGTCGTCCAACCACATGTCGCTGTGGGCGGTCTACCCGGCCCTGCTGGCGTTCGCCGCGCTCTTCCTGTGGGTGGGGATTCGCAACTTCAAGCGCCGTGTCATCGGCTGACCTGCCCGAGCTCCTGGTCGCCGATGCTGAGGGCTGGCGGCGGTGGCTGGAAGAGCACCACGACGACCCGGACGGCGTCTACGTCGTGCTGGCCAAGAAGGGCACCACCGAGCCGACCAGCCTGACCTACTTCGAAGCGCTGGAGGAGGCGCTCTGCCAGGGCTGGATCGACGGCCAGGTGCGGCGCCGGGACGAGGCGACCTACCGGCAGCGGTTCACCCGCCGGCGCGCCCGAAGCCCGTGGTCGGAGCGAAATGTCGGCCACGCCGAGCGGCTGACCGCCGAGGGGCGGATGCGGCCCGCAGGCGCCGCCGAGGTGGAACGGGCGAAGGCCGACGGGCGCTGGCAGGCTGCCTATGCCGGCCAGGCGTCGATCGACGTGCCCGCCGACCTGGCCGCGGCGCTGGCCGCCCAGCCGCGGGCGCAGGCGATGTTCGAGATCCTGACCAGCCAGAACCGCTACGCCATCCTCTACCGGCTGCAGTCGGTCAAGCGGGCGGACACGCGGGCGCGCCGGATCGACGAATACGTGGGCATGCTCACACGCGGCGAGACGATCTACCCGCAGCGGCGAAAACTCCCTGACTGAGGGGCTACCGTACAGGCATGGGACGGATCATCAGTCGTCAGCTCTCGGTGCTCGTCGTGCTGCTGTGTCTCCAGGTCGCGGCGTCGATGATCGCCCTCCGCCGCGACCCGGTCGACCAGTTTCGTGCTGCCGCCATCAGCGGGCTCGTCTGGGTCGGTCTGCGCCGCGTCCAGCGCCAGCAGCAGCTCCCCGGCTGATCAGCCGAACGGCAGGCCGGCCGTCATCCGCCAGCCCTCGGTCGCGTGCTCCCAGAGCGAGGCGGCGGTCAGCGCCGCGGTGATCGGGAAGGCCGGTTGGAGCTCCGCCTCGATCCGGTCGAGCAGGCCCTCGTCGGCGCTGGAGGCGATGGTCAGGTGAGGGATGATGTCGGTGTGCTCGTCGCCGTAGGGCAGGACGCCGAAGCGAACGGCGATCGAGGCGGTCATCTCGACGAACGGGTCAGCCGGCTCGGGGACGGCGTAGAGCACGCGCTCGGCCGGCCGTGCGGCGGGGCCGGGAAAGCGGGCGAACTCGCGCAGCGTCACCTGAAAGGCGGGGAAGCGCGAGAGCTCGTCGCGCAGGTCGCGGATGGTGGCGACGTCCAGCAACTCACCGTCGGCGAACGGCACCATCAGCGTCACGTGGGCAGGCATGCCGCGGGCGCCGCTCGGGGTGTGGGCGCGCCGGTAGGGGGCGACGGCCGCTTCGGCGGGTCCAATGGTGACGACGACAGCGGTCTCAATCACGGAAGTGGTGGAGCCGGAACGGACGGGGGGTAGTCCGTTCACCCTCTCATGGTGACAGACCGAGCGGCCGGTCGCCGATCCAGTAGCGCGGGCCGGCGCCGTTGCCGGCGGCGCGGTCGCCCGGATTGGCCAGCGCGCAGCGGTCGAGCGAGAGGCAGCCGCAGCCGATGCAGTCGGTCAGCCCCAGCCGCAACCGCTCCAGCTCGCCGATCCGCTCCTCGATCCTTGCCGACCAGGTGGCGGTCAGCCGCGACCACTCGCGGCGGTTGGGGGCGCGACCGGCCGGGAGCTTGGCCAGCTCGCCGCCGATCTCCTCCAGCGTCAGCCCGACCCGCTGGGCGAACACGATGAACGCGATTCGCCGCAGCACGAAGCGGGGGAAGCGCCGGTGCCCGGACTCTGCCCGCTCGGAGCTGATCAGCCCGCGCTCCTCGTAGTAGCGGATGGCCGAGGCCGCCACGCCGCTTCGCCGGGCGACCTCGCCGATGGTCAGCGTCTCGGCCATTTGACTTCAAGTGTACTTGAGCTTCTAGGCTGCAGAGAACACCAAGGAGGATCCATGACAGCGAGCGAGCAAATCACCAACGAGGTCACGTCCTGGCCCGGCGTCGAGGCCGGCCCGGGCAGCCGGGGCGAGTTCGCGTTCACCGTCGGCAGCCGGTCGATCGGCCACCTGCACGGCGACCGCTCGGCCCACTTCTCGTTCCCCAAGCCGCTCTGGCGCGAGCTGCGGGGGCAGGGGCGGATCGAGCCGCACCCGGTTTTCCCCGGTGCGGAGGGTCCGGCGGCGCGGCGGATCGCGGGCGACCGGGACGTCGCCGACGTGGTCGCGCTCATGCGGCTGAACTACGACCGCATCGTCGAGCGCCACGGGCTGCCGCAACCGGCGTAGAATGGCGCCGAAATTTCGGCCTCGAGAAAAGGAGCGGCCAGATGCCGTCTGCACTAGAGGTTCGCGAGTGGCACACCCGCAAGGTCGTCGCAAACGACGGCCAAGAGCTGGGGAAGCTGGAGGACGTCTACGTCAACAAGGAGTCCGGGGAGCCGGAGTTCCTGCTCGTCGAGAGTGGGTTCCTGGGCACGTCGCTGCACCTCGTGCCGGCCGCCGGTGCGGTGCTCGAGGGGGAGGACGTGCGCGTCCCCCAGGACAAGGCCACTGTCGACGCGGCGCCCAAGGTGAAGGCCGACGACGACATCTCGGTGGACGAGGAGCAGCGGCTCTACGACCACTACGGGATGGACTACGCGCCGAGCGCCGGGGGCGTCATCACGATCACCCGCTGGGTGCTGATCACGCGCTCCTGAGCCGCCGGCTGGCACCGCCCGGTCGACGGCAGTATGGTGGAGACAGGCCGCCAAAGAGGTTCAGCATGGAGTGCAGGAGGTGTGGTCAACCAGTCGATCCGGATCACCGGTTCTGTCCCTGGTGCGCCGCGTCCCAGCAGCGCAAGGCGGTGGCGCTCTTCCCGCCACATCCGCAGGTCGACGCACCCGGCCGTGGCCTTCGCGTGTCGCGCTACTTCGACCCGGCCGACGGACCGCCGCACACCCGCCTGAGCGTCTATGACGGCGACGGCCGGGTGACCTGCGTGGTCGCGCTCGACGACGCAACCACCGCCGAGCTGGCGGGGTTCCTGAACGGCCTGGGCGGGGGCGCGCAGGTCCCGCGCCGGGGCGTGCTCGCCCGCGTCATCGACCGGCTCTCGGTCGCCGCCCGCTCGTAGACCGTCAGTCGCGCCGGCGCGTGATCGTCGAGGCGTCCGACCCCGATCCGCCGACGTAGCGCATCGGGTCGCCCGATCCCAGGTCGTCGATGCCGGCGCTCGTCAGGGCGCCGATCGCCATCGTCCGGCGGACGGCGGCGAAGGTCAGGACGTGGGCGACGATCCCGCCGTAGGTGAACGTCTCCGGCGGGTCGCAGACCGCGTCCACGAATGCCTCGTCGGCCCGCCCCTGCTGCACCGGCTCGATGACGAGCCTGCGGAACCGCGGGTCGACCTCGGCCAGGCGCGCCCGCAGGCCGGCCGTGCTGGTGTCGCCGGCCGGCGGCATCGCCGTTCCGCCCTCGACGGCGGTCACCCACATCTCGAGCTGGCTGACCAGGCGCGCTGCCAGGCCGCGCAGGGTGGGGTGGTCGTCGATGCCCTCGACGGAGAGCGCGATCGGCCGGTCGAGCGTCTCCTCGTCGACGCGGTCGGTACGCTCGACGATCTCGCCGACCAGCCACAGGTGGTGGTCGATCATGCGCATCAGGACGTCCATGGTGCTGCTCCTTGCGGTTGCCGGCAGCCGCAGGCCGCCGGGGGGATGGAAGTGGACCCCGCTCGGGGCGGCGAGGTCGTGGGTCATCCGGCCGCTCCGCCGGTAGGTGCGGGGCGGTCCGCCGTAGGCACGCCCGAAGGCGCGGGCGAACGCCTCCGGCGAGCGGTATCCGGTGTCGTGCGCGATCTCGGCCACCGACGCGTCGGAGGTGGCGAGCATGTGCGCCGCCCGCTCCAGGAGGAGCCGCCGCCGAAGCGCCCCCGGCGACTCGCCGATCGCGGCCGCCACCAGGCGGTCGAAGTGGAAGCGCGAGAGATAGGCACGGCCGGCCAAGTCGGCGCCGGTCAGCTCCGGCTCGTCGAGGCTCCGCTCGATGGTGTCCAGGAGCCAGCTCAGGCGGTCGGACGTGATCATGTCCTGATCCTGCCAGAGCGGCTCCGAGGCCGCCTGATCGCGTTTGCTGCATCCGTTGCGCGTGCAACCAGTGACTACCAGGTGCCAGGCACCATTTAGTCATCGCCCACCGGCGCCGATGTCAGGAGGGTGGGCAGGATCTCGTTCTGGCGGGTGCTGGCGGCCGGTCTGACCGGTGCGCTGGTGGGCAGCACCACGACAATCGTGGTGGGCGCGTACGTGATCGCGACGGCGCTTCGCGACGACCATCCGAGCGCCGCCGTCCTGCTGTTGATGATCGCCGCCGGGCTGGCGCTGGCGACCGCCTTCTCGGCGATCGCGGTCCACCTGCTGCTGCGGCGGGCGGGCTACCCCCTGGACGGCGCCCGGCTGCTCGGCTTTGCGGTGCTCCTCTGCCTGGCGTCGGCCGGCTGCGGGCTGTTCGCGCTCGAGGGCGGGCAGGAGTCAGCCGCGCCGGTGATCGCGACCTACGCCGGCTCGCTGGCCCTTGTCGTCCTCGCCTGGTCGTACACGGTCACCAGCTCGCTTCGTCAGAACAGCGGCCGAAGCGCCGCGTAGAGGTCGCGGTAGCGCCGGTAGAGCGCGTCGTAGACGTCGCCCATCCCCGGCTCCGGATGCAGCGGCTCAACGCGCGGGCCACACATCGCATGCCCGGCGGCGCGTACGTCGGCGTGCAGGCCGGCACCCGCCGCCGCCAGCATCGCCGCGCCGCGGGCGGTCGTCTCGACGTCGTCCGGACGGGTCACCGGCAGGCCGGTGACGTTCGCCCGGATCTGGCGCAGGAGGTCGCCGCGGGCGCCGCCGGCGACGCACACGATCTGCTCCGGCGGGTGGCCCGCCGACCGGATCGCCTCCAGCACGTCGCGGAGCGCGAAGGCGTTCCCCTCCAGGAGCGCCCGCGCCAGGTGGCGGCGACCGTGGGCCGCGGTCAGGCCGAACCAGCCGGCCCGCGCCCGCACATTCCACTCGGGGGCGGTCGCGCCGGCCAGCGCGGGGATCCAGAGGACGCCGTCGGCGCCGGGCGGCGCCTCGGCGGCGACCGAGTTCAGGAGCTCGTAGACGTCGCCGCCGGTGGCCGCGGCGCGGGCGATCTCGGCCGACCCGAGCTCGTCCCTGAACCAGCGGTAGGCGCCGCCTGAGAGCCAGCCAGGATTCTCCATCAGCCAGCCGCCGGGAACCGCATGCGGGTGCAGCTCCGTGACGGCGCCGGGATCGAGCGCCGGCTCCGGCACCACGGCGCAGACCGGCTCGGCGGTGCCCATGACGTCGCAGACGACGCCCGGGTCGACGACGCCCGCGCCGAGCGTCGCCGCCATCTCGTCGCCGCACCCCAGCACCACCTGCGTTCGCGCGTCCAGACCGGCCGCGTCGCAAAGCCAGGGCGCGACTGGGCCGAGCACGGCATCGGCGGAGCGCACCGGCGCCAGCGACCCCCGGTCGATCTCGAAGGCGACGCAGGCCTCCTCCGACCAGTCGCCACCGGCAACCTCAAGCAGCATCGTCGAGGAGGCGTTCGACGGATCGACCGCCAGCTCGCCGGAGGCGTGCCAGGCGACGAAGGATCCCGGCAGCAGGAACCAGCGGGCGCGCGCGTGGGCGTCCGGGTCGTTGCCGCGGAGCCAGGCGATCTTGGCGGCGACGTGGCCGGGGTCGAGGTTGCAGCCGGTGGTCTCGCGCAGGCGGGCCGGGTCGATCCGGCGGGCCGCCGCCGCGCACTCCTCCTCGGCCCGCCGGTCCATCCAGATCAGGGCCGGCGCGACCGCCTCACCGTCGCCGTCGGCGGCGACCATGCCGTCAAGCTGCGAGCCGAACGAGATCGCCCGGAGCGCGCCCGCGCCGACCGCCTGGCGCACCTCGGCCAGCGCCTGGGCGACGGCGCCCAGCCACTGCCGCGGGTCCTGCTCCGCCCAGCCCGGGCGCGGATAGCTCAGATCGTGGGCGACGTAGCGGGTGACGGCGACCTCGCCGTCCGCCGTCACCGCCTGGGCGCAGGTGCCCTGGGAGCCGACATCGACGCCGACCACGAGCTCATTGCCGCTCACCCCTCGTCGACCCCGGGTCCGCGCCGGTAGACCGAGATCTCGAACGCGTCCGCCAGGTGGTGTTCGAGCGAGACGAGCACCACCGTGCCGTCGGCGGTGCTGTCGGTCTGGAAGACCGTCAGCAGGAGCGCGCCGCGGGGCACGGCGAGCCGCCGGGCGACCTCTCCCTCAGCGGTGTTGGGCGCGATCGTCGCCACGCCGTGCTGGACGGCGAGGCCGTGCGCGGCCAGCGCCGCGTAGACGGATCCGTCGCCGAGGGCGCTCAGGTCGCTGGGCGAGAGCACGTCCTCACGGCACCAGTCGACGCTATCCACCACCCGCCGTCCGTCGGCCGTGCGGACACGGCGAAAGGCGCTCGCCGGCGTCCCCGGCGCCAACCCCAGCGCCTCTGCCACCTCGGGCGGCGATGCCTCGGCGGCGCACTGCTCGTCCACCGTGCCCGCCTCCAGGCCCATCGCCGTGATCATCGAGGTGACGCCGAAGTTGCGGCTGAGGTCGTTTCGCAGCGGCGGCTGGTGGGCGACGTAGGTGCCCGAGCCGTGCAGTCGGCGCAGGACGCCGTCCTCCTCGAGCAGCGCGATGGCCGCCCGCAGCGAGGTTCGCGACACGCCCAGCTCGCGCGCCAGCGCGGGCTCGCTGGGCAGCCGGTCGCCGGGCGAGAGCTCGCCCCGCACCACCCGGCCGCGCAGGCCGTCGGCGATCAGGTGGCGAAGCGATCGGCGGCGAGCGATCGCCATGTTCAGATGGTCGGCTCCGAACCCACCCGCGCCTGACCGCGCGACGGCTGTTGAAGCGGCCAACTGTGGCGGCGCTGCGGCTGCGAACCATCGCCTCGCGGCGTCCTCGGTCGCGCCCATACTTCAACCAGTATGGACGCTCCCTGCGTCCTGGCGACGCTCGGTTCTCGCCGCCCAGGACACCGCGTGGATTCGGAGCCGGCCATCTAGGGCCGCACCACGACCTTGAGCACCTCGCCGGCGCGGATCCGCCCAAAGGCGTCCGGGGCGTCGTCCAGGCCGACCACGTCCGAGACGACCCGGCGCAGCCCGCCGACGTCCTTGGCCAGCATGTCCAGCGCGTGCACCTGGTCGCGGTGGCGGGAGGCGTAGGAGCCGTGCACCTGCACCTCCTGGTAGTGGAGGACGTTGGACGGGAAGCGCATGTGCGTGGTGCCCTTGGGCAGGCCGCCGAAGAAGAGCACCCGGCCCCGCGGCGCCGCCATCTCCATCGCCTGCTCCTGGGCGATGTCGCTGGAGCAGGCGACGATCACGACGTCGGCGCCGATGGAGTCGGTGGCCTCGCGGACGGCGGCGATGCCGTCCGCGTTCGAGGTGTCGACGTAGCACATGCGGTCGTCGCCGAGGATGTCGCGGGCGAGCTCGAGGCGGCCCGCCGCCGTCTCGATCAGGATCACCTGGCCCGCGCCCTCGAGCCGGGCGATGGCGGCGTGGGCGGTGCCGACCGGCCCGGCGCCGATCACCGCCACCGAGTCGTCGAGGCCGACGGCGATGTCCTTGTGGCCGCAGATCGCGTCCGACAGTGGGTCGGCGAAGGTGGCGTGCTCGTCGGAAAGGCCGTCCGGGATCCGGAACAGGTTCTTGAGCGCGATCTGGGGCACGGCGACCAATTCGGCGTACGCGCCCTGGTGGTCGAAGCCCATCAGCTCGCCCTCGCTGCACAGGTGCTCGTTGCCGGAGCGGCAGAGTCGGCAGTGGCCGCACCAGAGGGTGGAGATGCAGTGGACATGGTCGCCGACCGCAATCCCGCCGGCCGCGACCTCGGCCGCCGCCGCAGGGCCGATCTCGATCAGCTCGCCGCTGATCTCGTGGCCGAGCACCCAGGGCGGCGTGATCCGGCGGTCGCCGTTGTAGAAGGTGCGCACGTCGGTGCCGCAGATCCCGCACGCCGTGACCCGCAGCAGGACGCCGTCGGGCGGGCAGACCGCGTCCGCCACCTCACCGAGCGACATCGTGCCCGGCCCCTCCCAGATCGCTGCCCGCATCCGCCCCTCCGATCGCTTCGCACATTTCCCGCGCCGAGTCGGTATCATATCCCGAGTTGTCCTACAACTTGGAGGCCCGGGGTGATCGAGTTCATCTTCATGCTGACGAGGGATGACCAGACGCTGGCGGATGCCCGGGCCGTCTATGCGTCGATCGCCGAAAGCGGGGTTCGCCACGTCGGCTGCAAGGACGTGGGGCTGCCCCGGGCCGAGCTCCAGGCGCTCATGGAGGACATTCACGGTCACGGACACACAACGCACCTGGAGGTCGTGTCGGAGACCGAGGAGGCAACGCTGGCGTCGGCCAGGGCGGCCGCCGAGATCGGACCCGACTTCCTGATCGGCGGCACGCTGATCGAGCCGGTGCAGGAGATCATCGCCGGCACCGGCATCAGATTCTTCCCGTATGTCGGACAAATCGTCGGCCATCCGTGCCTCTTGCGCGGGTCGATCGAGTCGATCGCCGAGGACGCTCGGCGAGCTCAGGAACTCGGCGTGGACGGAATCAATCTATTGGCGTATCGTTACGACGGTGATGTCGACGCACTGGTCGAGGCCGTGGTAGACGCGACGACGCTGCCGGTCATCGCGGCCGGCTCGGTCGACTCGCCGGCGCGCATCCAGGCGCTCGCCGAGCGCGGCGTCTGGGCGTTCACGATCGGTACCGCGGCGCTGGACGGGGTCCTCGTGCCCGGGCAGCCGCTGGAGGCCCAGTTGCGCTGTGCGCTCGAGGCGGCGGCGGTGGTGAAGTGATGCTCGTGTCATCCAGCACCCATCGCCTGCGAAAGGCGCGGTGCGATGATCGGCGGACCCAACCAGAAGGAGACGACCGACCATGACTCCCGAAGCACGCGTCCGCCAAGACCTGGACACCCTCGCCGGCTCCGATCGCGGGCGGGAGCTCCTGCAGCTCTCGCTGCGCAGCATCTCGAGCGGGCAACGGCAGCTCACCGCCGGCTGCTGGACCGACCACGGAATCGCCGGCTGCCTCTTCCAGCACGCCTACTGGCAGGGGGTCGAGGAGGGAGTGTTCGCCGACCAGGGCCGCCCCGGCGACTGGATCGGGAGCTTTGTCGGCTCGGGTGACTACGGGATCGTCATCCGCGCCATCGAGTCGTTCGACGAACTGGCCAAGACCTCGTACAGCGACCGCACCGAGCGTCGGCTCTTGCCCGACCGGACGCGTGTGCGCCAGGGCGAGTGGCGGGCCGCCGTCGAGCAGATCCTCGTCGAAACGCTCTCCGAGGCCGAGGCGGCCCCGGCGACGCGTGCGATGCGGGAGGTGAGCGTCACCACCTAACACCCGGTACCTGTCTCTGCAAAGGAGGAATCGTGGGAGAACATGGGCAAACGCCCGCTGGCAGCGAGCATCACGAGGGGATGCTTCCCGTCGTCGAGAGTGTGGACGTCTCGCAGCGAGACGACCTGCACAAGCTTCACGGCGGCGCGGTCGGCCTCTTCGGGGTGCTCTTCCTGACCGTCACGGGCGCGGCGCCGATCTCGGCGATGCTCTTCAACACCCCGCTCTCGGTCGGCTACGGGAACGGCATCGGCACGCCGGCCGGGTTTGCGTTCGCGACCGTCATCCTCACCATCTTCTCGGTCGGCTACGTCTCCATGGCTCGCAAGGTGACGGCGGCCGGCGGCTTCTACAGCTTCATCAGCCATGGTCTGGGACGGGAGCTGGGGATGGCCGCGGGGCTATCGTCGGTGGTCGCCTACTCGGTCTTCGAAGCGTCGCTGTGCGGTGGCTTCGCCTACTTCGCCGTACTCAAGCTCGGCCAGTACGGCTATCACGTCAACTGGGTCTGGCCGGCCCTCTTCATGGTCGCGCTGATCAGCGTGCTCGCCTACTTCGACGTGCACATCTCGGCGCGCATCCTGGGCATCGCGCTCATCTCCGAGGTGGTCGCGCTGGTGCTCTTCGACTTCGTCGTCTTCGGCAACTTCGGCGACGGCGGTCGCAACGTCCAGTTCGGGGCGATCAACCCGCTGAACGCATTTCAAAACCTGAACGGCGGATCGGTGAACGGCACCGCCTTCGCCGCCGGCGCCTGGGCGGTCGGGGTGTTCTTCGCCTTCTGGTCGTGGGTCGGGTTCGAGATGGCGCCCAACTACGGCGAGGAGTCGAAGAACCCCAAGCGGATCGTGCCCCGGGCGATGTACATCTCGGTGATCGGGCTCGGCGTCTTCTACACCATCACCTCCTGGGCATCGCTCTCGGCGTACGCCTCGACCGGTGCAGCGGCACTCCAGGCACAGACCGACGCCGCCCAGTTCTACCTCGGCCCGGCAGCGAGCTTCGGGCCGCAGATCCTGAGCGACGCCATGAGCTACCTGATCATCACGGGGTCGTTCGCCTGCGGCATGGCGTTCCACAATACGACCGCGCGGTACATGTACTCGCTCGGCCGTGAGCGGGTGCTGCCGTCAGTGCTGGGGCGCACCCACGAGCGGTACCACAGCCCGCACATCGCCTCGATCACGCAGTCGGTGATCGCGGCCGCGATCGTGATCGCGTTCGACCTCTTCACGACCACGGCCAAGGGCACGGACGCGGCGACGTCGCAGGCCTACGTGCAGCTGTACGGCCTGGCGGCGTTCATGGGCGTCGTCATCATCCTGTTCATCCAGGCGCTGGTGTCGGTCGCGATCTGGAACTACTTCCGGACGCACCACCCGGACGAGCACAAGCTCTGGAACCACACCATCGCGCCGCTGATCTCGGTTGTCGGCCAGCTGGCGGTGCTGGCGGTGGCGATCGACAAGATCGATTTCCTGGGCGCCGGGTATCGCTACGCCTGGTATCTGGTGATCGTCGACGTGCTGGTCTTCGCGGGAGGCATCGCCTATGCGATGTACCTGAAATCCAGCGACCGTGCGAAGTACGAGACGATCGGAAGGATGATCAACGAGGGCCTTTAGCGCCTCGGCGACATCTGAGCGATAACGGAAGGGCGCCCGATGGGCGCCCTTCCTGCGGTCCAGACCGTCCTCGCCCCCGAGCGCCCGCCGTACTCGACGGGAGCGGCTGGGGGGTGCCAGGGCTCTTCGACCCCTGGCACCCGGGGCGCGCGAGCTGCTGGCGGCCGGCGTATTCACGCCGGCTTCGCCGACGTGGCATACGCCTAGTCGGTAAAGATGGCGTCGGGGACGAAGAAGCCGACCATCCAGTTGGGCGCGTCCACGACCTCGGTGATCTTCAGGTCGCCGGCCAGCGAGCAGAGCATGTAGGCGTCCTCGCGGGACAGGCCGCGCGTTCGCACCAGGTGGTCGATCATCCCTCGCACCGCCGAGCGGGCGGCCTCCATCAGGTCGGCCTCGACGCCGGTGGTGGCAAACCAGCCGCCGGCGTCCACCCGCGGCGTCAGCGGCCCCGGCGCGCGGCGAAGCGCCGGCGCCCGCAGCCCCATGTCCCGCTCCACCGACACCTGGATGGTCGTCCGCATCGCGCACTCGAT
>DASUHT010000016.1:0-25027 GCA_036273335.1 Gaiellales bacterium
TCCTTGCCCGCCACCCGGACGCTCCCGGAGGCCGGGTGGGCGAGGCCGGCAACCGCCTCTACCAGCTCGCTCTGGCCGTTTCCGTCCACCCCGGCGATGCCGACGATCTCGCCCGCCCGCACCTTCAGCGAGAGCCCCCGCACCGCCTCCAGGCCACGCGGGTCGCGGACGACCAGGTCGGATACCTCGAGCAGCGGGTCGCCCGGCGCCGCCGGCCCCTTCTCCACCCGCAGCAGCACCGCCCGGCCGACCATCAGCTCGGCCAGGTCATGCTCGGTCGCGCCCGCCGCGGGAACGGTGGCGACCGCCTGGCCGCGCCGCAGCACGGTGATCCGGTCGGCGATCTCGAGCACCTCGTTCAGCTTGTGGCTGATGAAGATGACCGACGTCCCCTGCTCGCGGAGCGAGCGGATGACGGCAAACAACTCGGCCGCCTCCTGGGGCGTGAGGACGGCTGTCGGCTCGTCCAGGATGAGCATCCGGGCGCTTCGGTAGAGCGCCTTGAGGATCTCCACCCGCTGCTGCTGGGCGACGCCGATCTCCTCCACCCGATCGTCCGGGCGGACAGCCAGGCCGTAGCGCTCGGAGAGCTCGCGCACCGTCTCCCGCGCCTTGCCGCGATCGAACAGCACGCCGCTTCGGGGTTCGCTGGCAAGGACGATGTTCTCGGTCACCGTCATCACCGGGATCAGCATGAAGTGCTGGTGCACCATGCCGATGCCGGCGTCGATGGCGTCTCGCGGCGAGCGCATGCGCAGCCGCCGGCCGTCCATCTCGATCTCGCCCGCGTCCGGCGTGTAGAGGCCGTAGAGGACGTTCATCAGCGTCGACTTGCCGGCGCCGTTCTCGCCCAGCAGGGCGTGCACCTCGCCCGGCGCCACCTCGAGGTCGATGGCGTCGTTCGCCACCAGGCTGCCGAAGCGCTTGGTGATCCCTCGAAGCTCGAGCAGCGGTGCGTCTGTCACGGGAAGCGTCCCGGGGGGCGGGCGCACCCGCCCCCCGGGTGGTCGTTCACTTGACGGTGTCGGGCGGGACGATCTGGCCGGACTTCACCTTCGCCTCCACCTTCTGCAGCTTCTGCAGCACGGACTGCGGCACCTGCGAGCTGACCTTGCCCAGCCCGGTCGCGCCCTTGGTGGCATCGTAGGTCGTCGCGGTACCACCCTGGAAGCTGCCGTTCACCTGATCCTGGATGGTGTCGAAGACCGCCACGTCCACCTTCTTGATGGCGCTGGTCAGGATGAACGTGCCGAGCGCCGACTGGTCGGCGTCGACGCCGATCCCCCAGACGTGCTTCTCCTGGGCGGCGCTGAGCGCGCCCAGGCCGCAGTTGCCGGCCACCTGGAAGACGATGTCCGAGCCCGCGGCGATCTGGTTCAGCGCCAGCTGCTTGCACTTCGTCTGGTCGACGAACGTGTTCGAGTAGTCGTTCAGCGTCTGGACCTTGGGGTTGGCCGCCTTGGCGCCCGCCTGGAAGCCGGCGATGTAGTGGTCGACCGGCGGGATCTTCTGGCCGCCGACCGTCGAGACGATGTTCGACTTGGTCATCATGCCGGCCAGGTAGCCGGCGTCGTAGCCGGACTCCTGCTCCTTGAAGAGCAGCCCGTCGACATTCGGCGGAGTCGGCGACGGCAGGTCGTCGACGATCGCGAAGTTCGTGTTCGGGAACTGTTTCGCCACCTGCTTGACAGCACTGTCCATGAGGAACCCGACGGCAATGATCAGGTTGTAGTGCTGAGCCGCCAGGGCGGTCAGGTTGGGCACGTAGTCAGAGCCCGAATTCGACTGCTCGACTTTCGTCTGCACGCCCAGCTGGGTGGCCGCGCGCTGGAGGCCGACGTATGCCAGATGGTTGAAGCCATGATCGTTCAGGCCGCCGATATCGGTCACCAGACCGACCTTGATGTTGCTGCCGGGGCTCGACGAGGCCGCCGACGATGAGGACGTAGACGATGACGATGACGAGCTTCCGCACGCTCCTGCCAGAGCGGCGATCGCAAGGATCGCGGTGAGCGCCCCGAGCAATCGGACGCGTGGTCGCATGGATGTTCCTCCCTGGACTGGTTGGTGAAAAAGCGCAGGCAATCCTACAGCCGCCGCCGCCGCCGCGTGCCGGAAACACGGGATCATCTACAGTGCGCGAGTGAGCCAGACGCCTACCGTTGCGCGTGGCTTCGAGCCTTTCGAGCCCCGGATGGCACGCGCCGGGGCGGTCGACGCAGTCGCCCTGGAGGCGCGCAGCGGCGAGCTGGCCAAACGCTCGATCAAGCGCGCGTCGAAGCTGCAGGCGCTCGACCTGGTCGTGCGCATGATCGACCTGACGACGCTGGAAGGGGCGGACACGCCGGGCAAGGTATCGGCGCTCTGCGCGAAGGCGATGCGGCCCGACCCGGTCGACCCCAGCGCGCCGGCGGTGGCTGCTGTCTGCGTCTATCCCAACCTGGTCGCGCACGCGCGCGAGCGGCTGGCGGGAAGCGGGGTGCGCGTGGCGTCGGTGGCGACCGGCTTCCCCTCCGGCCAGTACCCGATTTCGGTACGGGTCGCCGACGCCCGGGCAGCCGTCGAGCTGGGCGCCGACGAGGTGGACATGGTGATCGACCGCGGGGCCTTCCTGGCCGGGCGCTACGCGGAGGTGTACGAACAGATCGTGCGCGTCCGCGAGGCCTGCGGCGACGCCCATCTGAAGGTGATCCTGGAGACCGGCGAGCTCGGCACCTACGACGCCGTTCGCCGCGCGTCGCTGCTGGCGATGGCGGCCGGCGCCGACTTCATCAAGACCTCCACCGGCAAGATCAGCCCGGCGGCGACCCTGCCGGTCACGCTGTGCATGCTGGAGGCGATCCGCGACGTGCACCTCGACACCGGCCGCATGGTCGGCATGAAGCCGGCAGGCGGCATCCGCCATGCCAAGCAGTCGATCCAGTACCTGTGCCTGGTGAACGAGACGCTGGGACGCGAGTGGCTGACGCCGGAGCGCTTCCGCTTCGGCGCGTCGTCCCTCCTGAACGACGTCCTGATGCAGATCCGCACCCAGAAGACGGGCGTGTACGAGTCGCCCGACCACTTCACAATCGACTGACATGGACGAGCTCGAACAGCGCCCGCAGGGCACCGACTGGCTGTACGCACCGGCGCCGGAGTCGCGCGAGATCGTGCACTTCCAGGAGCGCTACGGCCTCTTCATCGGCGGCGAGACGGTGGAGCCGCGCTCCGGCGAGTGGTTCCCGACGCTGTCGCCGGCCAGCGAGGAGCCGCTGGCCGAGGTCGCGCAGGGCGGCGCGGATGACGTCGCGCTTGCCGTCGAGGCCGCGCGCGGGGCATTTCCCGAGTGGTCGTCCGGGAAGCCGGCGAGCCGGGCCAAGTACCTCTTCCGGATCGCCCGCATCCTCCAGGAACGAAGCCGCGAGCTGGCGGTGGCCGAGTCGCTGGACGGCGGTAAGCCGATCAAGGAGTCGCGGGACGTCGACCTGCCGCTGGCGGCTGCCCACTTCTTCTACCACGCCGGCTGGGCGGACAAGCTGGAGTACGCCTTCCCCAACCGGCGGCCGCAGTCGCTGGGGGTGGCGGCGCAGATCATCCCCTGGAACTTCCCGCTGTTGATGCTGGCCTGGAAGGTGGCGCCGGCCCTCGCCTGCGGGAACACCGTCGTTCTCAAGCCGGCCGAGACAACCCCGCTGACGGCGCTCCTCTTCGCCGACGTCTGCCGCCAGGCGGAGCTGCCGCCGGGAACGGTTAACATCGTCACCGGCGACGGCTCGACCGGCGAGGCGCTGGTCCGCCAGGAGGGGATCGACAAGGTCGCCTTCACCGGCTCGACCGAGGTCGGCAAGGCGATCCAGCGCGAGCTGGCGGGGCGGGCGGTACCGCACACGCTGGAGCTGGGGGGCAAGGCCGCCAACATCGTCTTCGACGACGCCGCGATCGACCAGGCGGTGGAAGGGATCGTCAACGGCATCTACTTCAACCAAGGCCACGTCTGCTGTGCCGGATCGCGGCTGCTCGTCCAGGAATCGATCGCCGAGCCGCTGGTCGCCCGCCTCAAGCGACGCCTGAGCACGCTCCGGGTCGGCGACCCGCTGGACAAGAACACCGACGTCGGAGCGATCAACTCGCGCGCCCAGCTCGACCGGATCCGCGAGCTGGTGGCAAGCGGCGAGGCCGAAGGGGCGGAGCTCTACCAGCCCCCGTGCGACCTGCCCGAGCGCGGCTACTGGTTCCCGCCCACCGTCTTCACCAACGTCGCCCAGAGCTTCCGGATCGCCCAGGAGGAGATCTTCGGACCGGTGCTCTCGGTGATGACCTTCCGCACGCCCTCGGAGGCGATCGAGAAGGCCAACAACACCGCCTACGGCCTGTCGGCGGGCGTGTGGACCGAGAAGGGCTCGCGCATCCTGTGGATGGCCGAGCGGCTGCGGGCAGGCGTCGTCTGGGCGAACACGTTCAACCGCTTCGATCCCGCCTCACCGTTCGGCGGATACAAGGAGTCCGGGTTCGGCCGCGAGGGCGGCCGGCACGGGCTGGAGGCCTATCTGAGGTTCGACGGATGAGCGGCCGGCTGCCGGTCCGCAAGACGTACAAGCTCTTCGTCGGCGGCGCCTTCCCCCGCTCCGAATCCGGCCGTACCTACCTGGTGGACGGCCAGAACGTCGCCCTGGCCTCGCGCAAGGACGCCCGCGACGCCGTGCGCGCCGCCCGGGCGGCGTTCGCCGGCTGGTCGGGCACGACCGCCTACAACCGCGGCCAGGTGCTCTACCGGCTGGCCGAGATGATGGAGGCCCGGGCAGGCGACCTGGCGGGCGTGTGCAGCGGCCGGGACGAGGTCGAGCGCTCGATCGACCGCGTTGTCTGGTACGCCGGCTGGGCCGACAAGCTGGCGCAGCTGCTGGGCGGTGCCAACCCGGTCGCCGGGCCGTACTTCAACTTCACGCTCCCCGAGCCGACCGGCGTCGTGGCCACGATCGCCCCCGATGCGCCGCCGCTCGAGGGCATCGTCTCGCGGGTGCTGCCGGCCGTCGTGTCGGGGAACACGGTGGTGGCGGTTTCGGAGGCGAGCCCGCTGGCGGCCATCGAGCTGGCCGAGGCGATTGCCACCTCTGACATGCCCGGCGGCACCGTCAACGTGTTGACCGGCCGGGTCAGCGAGCTGGCGCCGGTGCTCGCCGGCCACATGGACGTGAACGCGATCGACCTGACCGGGGCCGACGGCGCGACCGCCGAGCTGGAGCGGCTGGCCGCCGGCAACGTCAAGCGGGTCGTGCGCGGAACGTCCGACGGTCAGAGCCTGTGGGAGATCGAGCCGCTGCTCGAGATGAAGACGGTCTGGCACCCGATCGGCCGCTGACCGTCACAGCTTCGCATCGCCAGGCGTGACGAATGACTACCAGGTGCCAGGCACCTGCTAGTCACGGCAGCGGTCAGCTCTTGCGGACGCCGTGCACCGGCCGGCCGAGCGCCCGCCACTGGTAGAGCGTGATCGTCGGCTTGCTGTCGTCGTAGGCGACGATGCGCGGGTTGCGGCCGACCTGCGCCGCCCGCGCCGCGTGGTCGATCAGGTCGTCGCGAGCCGGCGCCACCACCACGTGGTGGCAGGCGGTCACGTAGTCCTCCGCCACCCCGCAGGCCGGGCAGGGCCAGGGATCGGTGCTGATCGCATACCAGTCGCCGTCGCCGCCGCCGTCATCGCGATGGGCGAGCTCGTCGACCAGCTCCTCGACTTCGTAGACGGTGGGCGCCTCAGGAACGGTGCTCATGCGGCCCAGGGTAGCTCACATCGAGTCCGGCGCATCGACCCCGATCAGGTCGAGCGCGGTCTCCAGCACCTGCCTGGTGGCGCTGCACAGGGCGAGCCGGCTTCGCTCGATCGGCGGCTCCGATCCCAGAACCCGGCACTGCTTGTAGAACTGGTGGAACGCTTTCGCCGTCTCCTGGGTGTAGCCGGCGACCCGGTGCGGGCCGCGCCGCTCAGCCGCCTCGGCGACCAGGTCCGGGAAGCCGGCCAGCGCCTTTGCCAGCTCAGCCTCCGGAGGCTCGGGAATCCAGGCCGGGTCGATCGCCGGCTCGATGTCGCCGGCGTTGCGCAGGATGGCCGCGATCCGGGCGTGTGCGTACTGGCAGTAGAAGACGGGGTTCTCGTTGTTGCGGGCGGCCCACAGATCGGGGTCGAGCTCAATCACCTGGTCGTGAGAGTGGGCGACCAGCGCGTAACGGGCGGCGTCCACCCCGATCGCGTCCAGCAGCTCGTCCAGCATCAGCACCTGCCCCCGCCGCTTGGATACGGGCAGCACCTGCCCGTCCTCGACGATGAACACGAACTGGTAGATCTGGATGTCGATCCGGTCCGGGTCGTACCCCAGCGCCGCGGCCGCGCCCTTCAGTCGCCCGACGTAGCCATGGTGGTCGGAGGCGAGCACGTACACCGCCTGGTCGAACCCGCGCTCCAGCTTGGAGGCGACGTACGCCAGGTCGCCGGCGAAGTAGGTCGGCTGCCCGTTCGAGCGCACCAGGACGCGGTCGCGGTCATCCCCGAAGTCGGTCGTGCGAAGCCACGTCGCCCCGTCCAGCTCGAACACGTGGCCGCCCTTTCGCACGCGCTCGATCGCCCGCTCGACGGAGCCATCCTCGTACAGCGAGCCCTCGCGGAACCAGACGTCGAAGGACGCCCGGAAGCGGCTCAGCGTCCGCTGGATGTCGGCCATCATGGTCGCCACGCCGGCCTCCCGCCAGGCGTCGGCGGGAGCATCGCGGTCGAGGTCGAGCGAATCGGCGATCTCCTTGATGTAGGCGCCCTGGTAGCCGTCCTCGGGCACATCCTCGCCGCGCGCCGCCGCGCGCAGCGAGAGTCCGAAGAGCTCCATCTGACGGCCGGCGTCGTTGAAGTAGTACTCCCGCTCCACGCGGTGGCCGGCGAACGCGAAGAGGCGGGCCAGGGAGTCGCCGTAGGCCGCGTTGCGGGCGGTGGCCGCGGTCACCGGCCCCGTCGGGTTGCCGCTCACGTACTCGACCTGCATGCGCAGCGGCCGAGCGACCGCCCCGGCGCCGTAGCCGGGCCCCTCGGCCAGGACTCGCTCCACGACGTGGCGGTGAAAGGCCGGCGCGACCCGCAGGTTGATGAACCCCGGCCCGGCGATCTCGACCTCCTCGATCCAGGGCGAGCTGACCCGGTCGCCGATGCGGGCGGCGATCTCCCGCGGCGCCGATCGCAGCGGCTTGGCCAGGCCCAGCGCCACCGCGGTTGCATAGTCGCCGTGGGCGGCGTCGGCCGGCCGCTCCAGGCGCACCGGCGCGCCGTCGCCGCCGAGCTCCGCCACCGCCTGCTCGAGCGGCTCGGCGAGCTCGGTGACGGGACTGCGATTCACGGCTTGGATCCTACCGAGACGGCCGTCGCCGCCGGTTGCCGAGCCGCCCATCCACTACCGTACGGACATGGACGACGATCCCCAGGAGGAGCGCCACCTCAACATCCACTTCTCGCCCGAGATCATGGCCGGCGTCTACTCCAACTTCGCCAACGTCAGTCACTCCGACTACGAGTTCACGCTGACGTTCGCCCGCGTCGACCACGAGATCGAGGAGGACGAAGTGCCGGGTGTGGTCGTCGCCCGGGTGAACCTCTCCCCCCGCTTCATGGCCGAGCTGATCGAGGCGATGACCGACAATTACTCCAAGTGGCGGGCGCGCGAGGGGATCAAGAACCTGCCCGAGTTCGGCGGTAACGCCGGCGACGACTTCGCGGAGCGGGAAGGCAAGGACGAGGACTGACGGCCGACCGCTGCCGGCCGCCGAAGCCCGATATAGCCTTGCCCGGTGCGCGTCGCCGTCGTTACTGACATCCACGCCAACCTGCCCGCGCTGGAGGCGGTGGTCGCGGCCATCGAGGCGGAGGAGACGGAGCAGCTCTGGTGCCTCGGCGACCTCGTCGGCTACGGCGCCCAGCCGGACGACTGCGTGACCCTCATCCGCGACTCGGCCGCTGTCTGCCTGGCCGGCAACCACGACCTGGTGGTGGGAGGGGCGATCGACATGTCCGTCTTCGCGGCCGATGCCGGCGCCGCCGCCCGCTGGACGGTCGAGACGATCCGGCCCGAGACGCTCCAGTACCTGCTCACGCTCTCGCCGAGCGGGCAGCGGGAGGGTGTCGAGCTCTACCACGCGTCGATCCGCGACCCCGTCTGGGAGTACGTGATCGACGAGCGCACGGCAACCAGCTGCCTGGAGCTCCAGTCGTCCCCGTTGGCCCTGATCGGCCACAGCCATGTGCCGCTGGTCTGGGGCTACGTCGGCGGCCGCTTCGTCGGCGGCATGGCGCCCGGCGACACCATGCTCGAGCTCGGCGAGGGCCCGTTCCTGCTCAACCCCGGCTCGGTCGGCCAGCCCCGCGACGGCGACCCGCGGGCGGCGTTCCTGATCCTGGACACCGGTACCGGCACGGCCATCTGGCGCCGGGTCGAGTACGACATCGCGCGGGCGCAGGCGGCGATCGCCGAGGCGGGCCTCCCGCTTCGCCTGGCCGGCCGCCTGGCCGAGGGCCGGTGAACCTCGACCCGCAGGCGATCGAGCGGCTGGAGGCGGCAAGCGCGCGGTTCACGGTCGTCTGGGCGGAGGCACATCGCCGCCGGCCGGGCAATCCGCTGGGCATGGAGATCCGCGAGTTCGGCGGGGCGACCGCGATCGTCGCCCGCGAGCGGCCGCAACTGGACTTCCTCAACATCGTCGTCGGCCTGCGCGGCGAGGACGCCGGGCGGGTCGAGGCAATCGCCGGCTTCTACCACCGGCAGGGCCTCCGCGCGCGGATCGAGCTGCCGCCGGACGCCGGCGCCCCCGACCTGATGACCGCGATGAGCCGGCACGGCGGCGCGCAGGTCGGATTCTGGACGCGGCTCGTCGCCCCGGCCCGGACGCCCAGCGAGCCGTCCGGCGCCGTGCGCCGCGCCGGCGCCGGTGAGCGCGAGCTGTTCGGCCGGGTGTGGGCAGAAGGGATGGGGATCCCCGACGGCGAGCGCGACGAAGCCGGCGCCGCCGCCGCGGGATGGGCCGACGATCCGGGCGTCACCTGCTTCCTGGCGCCGGCAGACGGCGAGCCCGCCGCGGCCGCCGCCCTGCTCGTCCGCGAGCGGGTGGGGTTCCTGGCCACCGCCGCCACGCACCCCAGCGCCCGCCGCCGCGGCCTCCAGGCGGCGCTGATCGCCGCCCGCATGCGGGCCGCCGGCGACGCCGGCTGCGACCTGGTCAGTGCCCTTGCCGAATTTGGGTCGGGCAGCCAGCGAAACCTGGAGCGGGCCGGGCTGGCGGTCGCCTACACGCCGGCCGTCTGGCGCCTGTAGGTCTAGCGGGCCTTGCTCGCGCGGCGTACCGGCGCCAACTCAAAGCCGCCCGCCTCGAGCTCGGCGACCACCGTCTCGCGCGCCTTGTAGATGCGCCACTTGACGGTGGCCAGCGTCGTCTCCAGGGCGTCGGCGATTTCGGCGTAGCTGAGGCCGACTACGTCGCGCAGGAGCAGGGCCATCTTCAGGTCGAGGCTGAGCGCGGCGATCGCTCGCCAGACCGCGTCCATCGACTCCACCGACTCGTTGGGCGCGACCGCCAGGTGGATCTGGGGAACCGAGTCCAGCTCCAGCGGCGCACGTCCCCGCCGCTCCCGGGTGCGCAACTCGTCCACCACGCGGTGCTTGGCGACCTGGAAGAGCCAGGTCGAGAACTGACAGCGATTGTCGAAGCCCGGCAGCGCGTGGTAGACGCGCATGAAGACCTCCTGGCAGATGTCCTCGGCCAGCGCTCGATCGCCGGCCAGCACTCGCAGGACATAGTTGAAGAGCGGCGTCTGGTACTGGCGGACGATCGTCTCGAACGCGCGATCATCGCCTCGCCGTGCGCGCCGAAGCACTTCGGGATCGGGCTGCGGAAGGGTCAAATTGTGTCGGTGTGGTTACACAGGAACCGCGATGACTATACACCCTTGCCGGTTCGGCACAGCGTGACGCGGCGAATGCTCCAATCCGGACAAAACGCGGCTCCCGCTCAGGCCAGCAGCGACCGGCCGCTCATCTCTGCCGGAAGCGGCAGACCGAGCAGCTCGATGACCGTCGGCGCGATGTCCGACAGCCGCCCGCCGTCGCGCAGCCGCAGAGCGTCGCTTGTCAGGATCAGCGGCACCGGGTTGGTGGTGTGGGCGGTGTTCGGGCTGCCGTCCCGGTTCAACATCAGTTCGGCATTCCCGTGGTCGGCCGTGATCAGGCAGACGCCGTCCAGGCGGTCGACCGCCTCCACCACCCGGCCGAGGCAGCCGTCGACCGTCTCCACCGCCTCGACCGCCGCCGCGATGACGCCCGTGTGGCCGACCATGTCCGGGTTGGCGAAGTTCACCAGCGCAAAGCCGTGCTGCCGGCCGAGACCGTCGCAGAGCGCGCCCGCGACCGCCTCGGCGCTCATCGCCGGCTTGCGGTCGTACGTTGGCACGTCGCGCGGCGAGGCGACCAGCCGCCATTCCTCGCCGTCCTGGCGGTGCTCGCTGCCGCCGTCGAAGAAGTAGGTGACGTGCGGATACTTCTCCGTCTCGGCCACGTGCAGCTGCTCCACTCCAGCCTCGGCCAGCGCCTCCGCCAGCGGGTGTGGGATCGACTCCGGCGGATAGGCCACCGGCGCGTCGAATTCGTCCGAGTAGCGCGTCATCTGGACGTACCAGGGAAGCGGCGGGTCGGCTCCGCGGTCGAACTCGTCGAAGTCGGGCTCGATCAGCGACCGGGTCAGCTGGCGGGCCCGGTCGGGTCGGAAGTTGAAGAAGATCGCGACCTCGCCGCCGCGGATCCGCCCGGTCGCCGGGTCGCCGATCACGGTTGGCTCCACGAACTCGTCGGTCACCCCGGCCCGATAGCTCGCCCGCACCGCCGCTGCCGCGTCGTCCGCCCGTTCGCCGATGCCGTGGACAATCGCGTCATAGGCGCGCTTGGTGCGATCCCAGCGGTTGTCGCGATCCATCGCCCAGTAGCGACCGCACACGGTGGCGATACCGGGGATGCGTTCCAGGAATCCAGCACCGGAGGTCGGGGACACGTCCCGGCCGTCGGTGAATGCGTGCACGTGCACTCGCTCGACGCCGTGCCCGGCAGCCATGTCGATGAGCGCCAGCAGGTGGTCGATGTGGCTGTGCACGCCACCATCCGAGACGAGCCCGAGCAGGTGAAGCGCCGAGCCCCGGGCACGGTCACAGGCCTCGGCGAGGACGGGGTTCTCGCGAAACGCCCCGGATCTGATGTCATCGTCGAGGCGCACCAGGTCCTGGCGGACGACGCGGCCGGCGCCCAGGTTCGTGTGCCCCACCTCGGAGTTCCCCTGCTGGCCGTCAGGCAGGCCGACGGCTCGGCCCGAGGCGTCCAGCGTACTGTGCGGATAGCGCTCCCAGAGCCCGTCGAAGACCGGCGTCCGGGCGAGCCGGATCGCGTTTCCCGGCCCCTCCTCGGCAAGTCCCCAGCCGTCCAGGATGATCAGGCAGACCAGCCGCTCGCTCACCCGCCGGCCGCCCTCAGGATCGCCGCGAAGTCGGCCACGTCCAGACTGGCGCCGCCGATCAGGCCGCCGTCGACGTCCGGCTGGGCGAGCAGGCCGGCCGCGTTCTCGGGCTTCATCGAGCCGCCGTACTGGATGCGCACGGCGTCGGCCGCCTGGTCGCCGTGCAGCTCGCGAAGCACGCCGCGAATGAATGCGTGCGCGTCCTGGGCGAGCTCGGGTGTCGCCGTCCGGCCGGTGCCGATCGCCCATACCGGCTCGTAGGCGATCGTGGTCACGGCCGCCTGCCCGGCGGCGATTCCGCCGATGGTGGCCTCGAGCTGGCGGCGCAGGACGGCTTCCGTCTCGCCCGCCTCGCGCTCCGGTTCGCGCTCGCCGACGGCCAGGATCACACGCAGGCCCGCCTCGTGCGCAGCCGTCAGCTTGGCCCGCAGCGCCTCGTCGGTCTCGGCGAAGTACTGGCGGCGCTCGGAGTGCCCGAGCAGCACGCCGTCGGCGCCGACGTCGACCAGCATCGGGGCCGAGACCTCGCCGGTGAAGGCACCGGACGGTTGTTCGTGCATGTTCTGCGCGTACACCCCAAGCGGCGTCCCGTTCGCCGCGTGGACGGCCTCGGCGAGCGCCGTGAAGGGCACGCAGAGCGCCGCGTCGACGCCCTCGGGCAGGCGAGGCACGAGCGCCTTCACGAAGGCCACCGCCTCGCCGCGGGTCTTGTGCATCTTCCAGTTCCCGGCCACGAACGGCACACGGCTCATGAATTCCCCTCTCCGAGTGCGGCCACGCCCGGCAGAGTCCGCCCCTCGATCAGCTCCAGCGCCGCCCCGCCGCCGGTGGAGACGTGGCTGATCCGGTCGGCCACACCGGCCTGGTTGACGGCCGCCAGCGAATCGCCGCCGCCGACCACCGACACGGCGGGCGAGTCGGCGGTCGCGTTCGCCACGGCCAGTGTGCCGGCCGCGAACGGGGCCATCTCGAAGACGCCCATCGGGCCGTTCCAGAAGATCGTCCGCGCCCGGCCGAGCCTGGCGGCGTAATCAGCCGCCGTCCGCGGCCCGATGTCTAGCCCCATCCACCCGTCGGGGATGGCATCGGCCGGGACGACGCGGGTCTCGGAGTCGGCGGCGAAGCGGTCGGCGACGACGATGTCGACGGGGAGCACGATCTCGCCCCGACCGCCGTCCATCGCCCGCCGCGCCACCGCCTGCCCCTCGGCGTCCTCGTGCATCGACTCCCCCACGTCGAGGCCACGGGCGGCGAGGAACGTGAACGCCATGGCGCCGCCGATCAGGATCGTGTCGGCCAGCTCCCGGAAGCGGTCGATGACGCCGATCTTGTCGGTCACCTTGGCGCCGCCGATGACGACCACCAGCGGATGCTCGGGCGCATCGAGCAGCGAGGAGAACGCATTCAGCTCGGCGGTCATGAGCAGCCCCGGTGCCGACGGCAGGAGCCCGGCCACTCCGACGGTCGACGCGTGTGCCCGGTGGGCAGCGCCGAAGGCGTCGTCCACGTAGGCGTCGGCGCGCGCGGCGAGCTCGGCCGCCAGGGACGGGTCGTTCCGCTCCTCACGCGGGTCGAAGCGGAGGTTCTCCAGCAGCGCCACCCGGGCATCCGCGGGCTCCGGGAAGTCGACGTCCTCGCCGAGGAGCTCGGACAGCCGCCCGGCAACCGGCCTGAGCGACAGCTCGGGGACAACCTCGCCCTTCGGCCGGCCGAGGTGGGAGCAGACGATCACGCGCGCCGCGCCGCGGTCGAGCAGCTGTCGGATCGTCGGCAGTGAGGCCCGGATGCGAGCGTCGTCGGCGACGTCGCCGTCGCGGAGAGGGACGTTCAGGTCGGCACGCACGAGCACCCGCCGGCCCTCGACGGGGAGCTCGCCGAGCGTCCTCACAGGAGCTTGCCGACCAGGTCGACGACCCGGTTCGAGTAACCCCACTCGTTGTCGTACCAGGCCACGACCTTGACCAGGTTGCCGTTGACCATGGTCAGCCGCGAGTCGAAGAGCGCGCTGAAGGACTCGCCGACGACGTCCGTGGACACGATCGGGTCGTCGACGTACTTGAGGATGCCCTGCATGCGCCTTGACTGGGCGGCCTCTGCAAAACCCGCGTTGACCTCGTCCCTGGTCACCTCGCGGCCGACCACCGCGATCAGGTCGGTCACCGAGCCGTCGGCCACCGGCACCCGCATCGAGATGCCGTCGAGGAGGCCGAGCAGCTCCGGGATGACGAGGCCGATCGCCTTCGCGGCGCCGGTCGAGGTGGGGATGATGTTGACGGCGGCCGCGCGCGCCCGGCGCAGGTCCTTATGCGGCAGGTCGAGCACCTGCTGGTCGTTGGTGTACGCGTGGGTGGTGGTCATGAACCCGCGCTCGATCCCGTAGTTGTCCAGCAGCACCTTGGCCAGCGGCGCCAGGCAGTTGGTCGTGCACGAGGCGTTGGAGATGATGTGGTGCTGGGAGGCGTCGTACTGGTCGTCGTTGACGCCGATGCATACGGTCAGGTCGGGGCCGCTGGCGGGTGCGCTGATCACGACCTTGGACGCCCCCGCGTCGAGATGCTTGGCCGCCGCGTCGCGGCTGGTGAAGAGGCCGGTGGACTCGACGACCACCTGGACGCCCATCTCGCCCCAGGGGAGCGCCGCCGGGTCACGCTCGGAGACCACTCGGAGCAGCTTGCCGTCGACGAGCAGCCCGTCGTCGCCAACCTCGACGGTGCCCGGGAAGCGCCCGTGCACGCTGTCGTAGCGCAGCAGGTAGGCCGCGGTCTCGAGGTCCATCAAGTCGTTGACCGCCACGATCTCGAACGGCGCGCCCTGGCTACGGGCGGCTCGGAAGACGTTTCGGCCGATGCGGCCGAACCCGTTGATCGCAACCTTGACGCTCATGGGACCCCCTGCCGGAGTGGCTACCTGACGGCAGTTGAGTGTACCGGCCGACCGCCCCGAGGGGGGTCAGATGTAGGTCCCGGGGGCTCGCGGGTGGCCTGCAGAATCGGGCAGCGACAGATGGGGTCGGTTCCGTCGCGCAGGGGATGCGGGCCACCCGCGAACCACTTCACACAGTGTCGTGCAGACGCGGTCGGGGCGCCTCACCCGTCCGAGTGATTCTTTAGGGATTTGTAAGGCAGTCGTGATCCGGATGTGAGGCGCGCGGCCGCGGAACAAAGGGGCCAGGCCCCCTTGTTCCATGGGCCTGAATCGTTGCCGAACCGTTACTGGAGGCGGCCGGCGGTCGAAAGGAGCTGCCGCATTCGTCGTGCCACCGTCGACTTGGGCAGCGGCGGCCGCGCCCGGCGGCCGAGGTCGGCCAGGGAGAGGTCAGGGTGGCGAAGGCGGAGCTCCGCCACCTGTCGCAGCGGCACTGCCAGCTGGTCCAGGTCGATGCGCCGGATCGCCTCGCGCTGGGCGCGGGCGGCCGCGCCCTGGCGGGCGAGGTTCGCCTCGTCGCAGTTGGTCTGGCGGTTCGCCCGCTCCCGGGTGGCGCTGATGACCGCCGCCTCCTCGAACGACAGCGCCGCGTCGTGGGCGCCGACGTGAACCAGCAGGTCGCGGATCGTGCGCTTGCTCTTGCTGTAGGCGACGGCGTGTCCACGCCGCGCAGCGACCCGTAGCGGGAGCCCGTCCTCACCGGCAACCGCCGCCAGCAGATCGGCCCCGTCGGCGTCCTCGGCCCGGAGCTCCAGGTGGCCCGGCTCTCGCGGCGCCGACACCGACCCGGCAGCAACCAGCGCCCCACGCAAATAGGCACCCCGGCAGCAGCGGCGGGCGACCACCCGGCGAGGGGGCGCGGGGAGCGGGCGGAGCCCCGACGAGAGCACCCCCAGCTCGTGCAGCAGCTGCAGGCTGCGCGGCCCGTGCAGACGAAGCGCAACCAGGTTCCGCCGGCCGAACCGGGGCTCCCGGTAGCTGACGATCTCGCTGTCGGCATCGGCCGCTCGCAGCATCCCGAAGACCAGCCGCGCTGCCCCAGCATCGACCCGCTCGAGCTGCACCGCGAGCTCGCCGCCGGAACGCATCTGGAGCGATCCGCCGCTGCGCACCAGCCCGGACAGGAACGCCGCCCGGCAGCAGGTCTTGGCCGGCGGTCGCTCGACCAGCTGGCTGCGCACCTCCTCGCCGAAGCTCATGCCTCCCTGTCCCAGCGCGAGAGGCGGACGAGCACCCGGGCCAGCCGGTCGGGGTCGTGCTGCCACTCGCCGGCCAGGCGGGCGCCGAAGACGCGCACGCCGAGGCGCCGCAGCCCACCCCGGTCGACGAGCACGGGCGAGCCGTGCTGCGGCCGGTTGCGGCTGACCACGACGCCGTCCACCAGGCCGTCGCCGCAGTGCTCGAAGATCCGGGCCACGTGGTCGGAGGCGCGGTAGCCCTCGGTCTCCCCGGGTTGCTGCAGCAGGTTCACAACGTAGATCCGCGGCACCTCGGCGGCCCGCACGGCCTCCTGAATGCCCGGCACGAGCAGCGGCGGCAGCGTGCTCGTGAAGAGGCTTCCCGGCCCCATCACGATCAGCTGCGCGCGGGCGATCGCCTGCAGCGCCCAGGGATGGGCGCCGGGGTCGGTGGGGTCGAGGCGGACGCGCTCGCACTGCGCGCCGTCGGCAGCCAGGGCGGTCTCGCCGCGCACCTCGTGGCCGTCCGGGAAGCGGGCCACAAGCTCCACCAGGTCGGTCGTCGAGGGCACGACCCGGCCACGCACGGCGAGTACCCGGGCGGACTCGAGCACGGCCCGGTCGAAGCTGCCGAGCAGGTCGGTCAGCCCCGCCAGGAAGAGGTTGCCGAAGCTGTGGCCGGCCAGTTCGCCGGTGGTGAACCGGTGCTGGAAAAGCTGCCCGACCAACGACTCGTCCTCGGCCAGGGCGGCCAGGCAGCTGCGCAGGTCGCCCGGCGCCGGCATCCCGAAGTCTCGGCGCAGGCGGCCGGAGCTGCCGCCGTCGTCGGTTGTGGTGACGACGGCCGTCACCTGGGCGACCCGCTTCACGCCGCGGAGGATCATCGAGAGGCCCGTCCCACCGCCAAGGCAAACCACCCGAACCTGGTTCCGGCGCTGCGACGGCGACCACTCGATCTGGGGCGCGTCGTCCGGGATCAGCGGCACCACTGGACCCTACCCGGCCTTGTGCAGCGACTCGTGAATCGCTGCGGCGACCCGCGGCGGCAGGCCGGGCACCGCCTCGAGCTCGGCGCGGCCGGCGTTGACGAAGCGCTCTGGTGTGCCGAAGTGCTGCAGGAGCAGCTTCTTGCGGGCCGGGCCAACGCCGGGCAGGCTGTCGAAGATCGACTCCACGGCGCCACGCTGGCGGCGGCCGCGGTGCCGGCGAAGGGCGAACCGGTGCGCCTCGTCACGCACCCGCTGCAGGAGCTGCAGACCGGCCGAGCGGCGGTCGAGCACGACCGGCTCCGGCCGTCCCGGGATGAAGACCTCCTCCTCGCGCTTGGCCAGCGAGATGACGGCTACCCGCGGCAGGTCGAACTCCGCCATCGCCTCCAGCGCCGCGTTCAGCTGGCCTCGGCCGCCGTCGATGACGACCAGGTTCGGGGTGGCCGCGAAGCTCCGGTCATATGTCTGCTCCTCCACCGCCCGCATGCGTGCGAAGCGCCGCGAGACCGCCTCCCGCATCGACGCGAAGTCGTCCTGGCCGCGCTGGTGGCGGATCGTGAACGACCGGTAGTCGGAGCGCTTGGCCACCGCGTCCTCGAACACCACCATCGAGGCGACCGCGTTCGTGTCGCCCAGATTCGAGATGTCGAAGCACTCGATGCGCATCGGCAGGACCTCCAGGTTCAGCTGCTCGCGGAGCTCCTCCAGCGCCTCCGAACGACGGGCCCGAGTCCGCTCGGCCAGCACCGAGTCGTGCTCCAGCGCCATCGTCGCATTGCGGGTCGCCAGGTCGGCCAGGCGCCGCTTCTCACCGCGCTGGGCGGCCCGCACCTCGACGCCGGCGCCGCGCCGCTCGGACAGGAACTCGGCCAGCAGGTCGGCGTCCTCGAACGACTTGGGCACGACCACCTGGGCGGGGATCGCGACCTGCCCGCCGTAGTACTCGAGCGCGAATCCCCACAGCACGTCCGATTCGCCGGCGCCGTCCGCGTTCTCCAGGTAGAAGCTGTGGCGGTCAGTCAACCGACCTTCGCGGAGGTGGAAGAGCTGGACGTTCGCCGTGTCCCCGGAGACGGCCACGCCGAGCACGTCGGCGCTACCCAGGCTGCGCTTGTCGGCGACCTGGCGCTCCGACAGGTGGCGGATCGCCAGCAGCCGGTTGCGGTAGCGGGCGGCGTCCTCGTACGCGCGGTTCTCTGCCGCCTCGCGCATCGACCGCTCGAGTTGCCGCTCCAGCGGCCGCACCCGCCCGGACAGGAACTCGATTACCGACTCGATGACGGCCCGGTAGTCCTCCGGGCTGATGTAGCCGACGCAGGGCGCGGCGCAGCGGCCGATGTGGTAGTCGAGGCAGGGAATGCCGGAGCGGCGGCCCGGCTTCGGCCCCTCGCACGGCCGGTACGGGAAGACGCGATTCAGCACGTCGAGCGTCTCGCGCACCTTCTTGGCACTCGAGTACGGCCCGAAGTACTGCACCCCCTTGCGGTGCCGCTCGCGCGTGAACATCACCCGCGGGTACTCGTCCCCGACGGTGACGGCGATGTAGGGGTAGGACTTGTCGTCGCGCAGCCGGATGTTGAAGAGCGGCCGGTGGCGCTTGATCAGGTTCTGCTCCAGAAGCAGTGCCTCGGTCTCGGACGAGGCGGCGACAAACTCGATCTCGTCGATCCGCTCAACCAGCTCGGCGGTGCGGTGGGCAACCGCCGCGTCGCGGCGGAAATACGAGAGCACGCGCTTTCGAAGCGACTTCGCCTTGCCCACGTAGAGCACGTCGCCGGACTCGCCGTGGAACAGGTAGACGCCGGGAGAGTCGGGCAGGGCCTTCAGCTGCGCTTCCAGTCGCTGTGCCCGTTCGCTGGATGCCGGAACGGCCATCCATGCATCGTAGTTTGGGCCTCCGGCGCCCGGACGTCACCAGGGGGTCGGGAGCGACGCGGCCAGCGAGCGGGCGCCGTCCCAGGCGGCCGAGGCACGAGCCGAGACCCAGTCCTTGCCCCGGCCGCCCGCACTGCGGAGGGTCGGCCATGCCTGGTAGGCGGCGACGCCGGCGGTGATGGCGGTGCCGGCGAGGATCAGAGCGACGCCGACCGGCGGTACCTCCATCCCGGCAGCGCCGAGGACGATCAGGTCGGTGCCGGCGGTGGCCAGGCCGGCAGCCTGCAGGCCTCCGCCGGCGAGCTGCAGCCCACCCAGGATCCGGCCGCGCCGCGAACGTGCCGTAAGCGCCGTGAACAGGCCACCTGCCGCCGCCAGCAGCGAGCCGGCCAGGGTGAGCCGGGCCGCCCACAGGCCGAAGCCGGAGAAGGCGAACCCCTCCCGGTAGCCGCCGGCGGCCAGATCGGCCGCCACCGCGGCCGTGTCCCAGGCCGTGCCGGCGACGCTCCCGATCGCGTCCAGCGTGCGGTTGGGGAGCAACGTCAGGGCGTTCAGACCGAGCCGGCTCAGGTGCCGGACGGCGGCGAAGCCGCCGAAGGGGCTGCGGGCCGGATCGCCCTCGGACAGCCGTTCCAGCAACCGGTCGCCCTCATCGATCGCGGCGCCGGCCGCCCCGGCGGCAGGCAGCCCGGAGGGTTCACGCGGGGCCGTTGTGTGGAGCAGCGGGACGACCGCGGCGGTCACGCCGACGGGGCCGGCATCGACGGGCAGGAGCCTGACTTGCCCTTGGAACCCGGCGCCCAGGGCCGGCCCGGACGCTCGGCGAAGCACGAGCGCCGCCAGCGACGGGTCGCCGAGGGCGTCGGCGAGCGCGCCCTCGAGATCGCCCGGATGCCGCGCCTGGCCGGCAGCAATGGCCGCGGCCGTCTGTTCGGGATCGCGTCCGGCGCCCAGGACAAGCGCCGCCTCGAGAACGTCTGCCGGCACCTGGTGGCTGCGGGCGGCGCGTTCGACCGGCCCGGCCGGGAGCGCGGCGCCGGCATCGGGGAGGATGCGGGCGAAGCCATCCCAGCCGCCCGCGGCCAGCGGCTCGTAGCGGACGACCGCGCCGGTGTGTGGCGCGGCGATCACCGTCCCCTCCCCGACGTACATGCCGACGTGATAGGGCGCTCCGGAAGCAGCGCCGAGGAAGACGAGATCCCCGGGTGCCAGGCGGGCCGGCGGCTCCGGCCGGGCCAGCCTCCAGAGGTCGGCCGCAGTCGGCCGGCCGGGCAGGTGGACGCCGGCCGCCGCGAGCGCGAAGTCGACCAGCCCGGAGCAGTCGAAGCCGCCCTCGGCCCGGCTCTCGCCGCCCCACACGTAGGGCCAGCCGATCTGCGCCTCGGCCGCCCGGATCGCCGCCGCGGCGCCGGTAGCTCCCGACAGGTCGACGGGCCGGAAGGTGCCGTCGGGAAGGGCCGCTGTGTATGCGATCCCGGCCCGCGCGCGGGAGATCGTCACGTCGGCGCGCCGCCCCACCCCAGGCACATCGCCGCGGGTGGTGGCGGCGACGGTCACCTGTATCGCCTGCGGCAGCCCTCGCCCGCGCGTCTCGATCTGAAACGAGCGCAGCCGGCTGCCGTTCGCCCGTGCCTCCGTGGCGGCTGCGGCACGCAACTCGGGCGCCGGCGCCTCGGGGTCGTCCGCCGCCACACGCGCTGCCGCCAGCGCGGCGACGTCAGCGGCGGCCTGGCCACGGGCGCCGCCGGAGCGGATCGCCGCCAGATGGCCGAGCAGGGAGATGCCCATCGCCACGAGGACGAGGGCGGCCACCGCGACCGGTGCCACCTGCCCGCGGTCGCTCACGGGACGTGGACCGTCGCGCTGACGTCGAAGCAGCCGATTCCCGCGCTCACGGCGCACGTGCGCACCGCGGCCCGGACAACACCGCCACGTACCCGAAGCCGGAAGCCGCGGCGCAGGCTCTCCGGGATCGGCCGCCGCTCCGCGACCAGCACGGCGGCGCGGCCGGCGGCGCGTTCGGCGGCGTCCTGCGCGCGGAGCACCCGTAGCACGTCCACGCCGCCCAGGGCGAGCGCCGCCAGCACCATCGCACCGACGACCAGCTCGATCGTTGCCTGCCCGTCCTGGCGGCCGATCACTGCCGTACCACCGGCGCCGACGACTGCAGGCGAAGGAACCCGGCGGCCGGGACAGCGACATGGACGCGCACGGTGACGGCGCTGCGGCTGCTCGTCACCTGAACGGCGCCGCGCAGAGCTCGGGGGAGCGCCGCCAGCACCGCCGGGCGCACCGGCTGGCCGACCGTCGCCGCGCGGGCGCCGGCGGCCGCGGCGTCCTCGACGTCGACCGACCAGGTCGCCCAGGTGAGCCCCGCCCAGGCCGCGGCCAGGAGAACGACCAGCAGGGGCACCAGCAGGACCGTTTCCACCGTCGCCTGTCCGCGCTCCCGATCCACGCTCCCACGCTAGGAGCGCCCGCAGTGACCGATCCAGACGCGATCGGTGGCGATTCGGTCACGAAACTCGCGCTACGATCGGAGGCGTGAGCGACCACGATCAGACCTCGGAGAACGGCGTCGCGGCCAACAACAGCGCCGGCGAGGAGCGCCAGTTCGTGCACTTCGGGTTCTACCGGCTGGATCCCGCCTGGCGCCGGCGGCCGGCGGCCGAGCAGGAGGCGGGACGGGAGGAGCTGGCGGCGGTGGTCGAGTCGTTCGGCGAGCGCTTCCCTGTTCGCTCCTACACGATGGCCGGGCTGCGGCCGGACGCCGATCTCATGCTGTGGAAGGTCTCGGAGCGGCTGGAGGATTTCCAGGAGCTGGGGACGGCGATCCTGTCGACGGCGATGGGCGCCTACCTGGAGACCCCCTACGCGTACCTGTCGATGACCAAGCGTTCACAGTATGTGAAGGGCGAGGGCCGCTCGATGCACAAGCGGGGGCGCGTGGTCTGGAACCCCGATTCGCGGTACCTGCTGATCTACCCGATGGTCAAGACGCGCGCCTGGTACCAGATGTCAAAGCCGGCCCGGCAGGGGATCATGAACGAGCACATCGCCACCGGTCACGGCTTCCCGACGGTCAAGATCAACACCACCTACTCGTTCGGGATCGACGATCAGGAGTTCGTCGTCGCCTTCGAGACCGACTTCGTGGGCGACTTCCTCGATCTGATGATGGCGCTGCGGGAGACCGAGGCGAGCATCTACACGGAGCGCGACACCCCGATCTTCACCTGCATCAGCATGCCGATCGCCGATGCCCTGCGGACGCTTGGCGGCGCCGTCGCCGCCGCGGCGCCGGCCTAGAGGTAGTAGCGCTTCGACTCCTGCCAGGCGTAGACGGCCAGCACCGCGCCGATCACGCCGAGGAAGACCGTGGGCACCTCGAACGAGCCAAGGTGGAGCAGCCCGAACTGGTCGAGCGACCACATCGCACCGGCGACCGTGACCAGGCCGATGCCGACGTAGAGCAGGTTCCGCTGGCGGTCGGGCATCAGCGAGATCGCGGTCAGGTTGTTGCGGTACCAGGCGTAGCCGAAGAACCACAGCAGGGCGATGAAGAGCAGGCCGATCGCGCCGAACACGATGTGGGCGATCTGCTGCGACTGGTTGAAGAACACCGTCGCCATCAGGGCGAGGCCGATGATGATCAGCCAGCCACGGATCTGGTCGCGAGTCATCAGTGTGGCCCTGTCATGAACGCCCGGATACCCAGCGCGACGACGAGCGCCGATCCGACCGTGAAGTAGAGCAGGTTGCGGCGGCCATCCTCACCCCGCAAAGCATATGGGTAGGCGACGGCCAGCAGGGGCAGCAGCCCGTAGATGAAGTGCAGCTGATCACCCGGCTCGTGGCCCTCCGAGACCAGCAGGAGCCCCAGGGAGGCCTGGGCGATGACCAGCGTCTGAGCCAACGCCAGCACCTGCGTGAAGGCGCCTCCGGGAGGCGCGTTGCGGCGGTAGGCGTAGTAACCCCACGCCGCCACGACCAGGTTGACGGTGATCAGGCAGGCGCCGACGACGGCATGCGCGATGGGCATCGGGTCACGCTACCAGCAGGTCCCGGCTAGGATGGCCGCGGTGGTCGAACCCGGACAGCCTGCACCCGAGTTCTCCCTCGAATCCGACCAGGGCGGCCGGGTGACGCTGGCGGATCTGCGCGGGAAGCCGGTGGTGCTCTACTTCTATCCCAAGGACGACACGCCCGGCTGTACGACGCAGGCCTGCGACCTCCGCGACAGCTGGACCGAGTTCGAGCGGCGGGGGGCGACGGTACTCGGCGTCAGCCCCGACTCGGTCGACTCGCACGAGGAGTTCAGCAAGAAGTTCTCGCTGCCCTTCCCGCTGCTCGCCGACCCCGACCACGCGGTGGCCGAGGCCTACGGCGCCTGGGGCGAGAAGAAGAACTACGGCAGGACCTACAAGGGCATCATCCGCTCCGGCTTCGTGATCGGTGCGGACGGGACGCTGGCCGCCGCCAAGCGAAACGTCAAGGCCGACCGCCACCGCGAGTGGGCGCTGGCCGAGCTCGACCGGCTGGCCGGCTGAGGCGCGCGCATGAGCGAGCGCGGCCGTCCACTGGAGGGCATTCGCGTGCTCGACCTGACCCAGATCCTGGCCGGGCCGTACTGCACGATGGTGCTGGGCGACCTGGGCGCGGACGTGATCAAGGTGGAGCGGCCGGGCGGCGGGGACGGCAGCCGCCAGTGGGGCCCGCCGTTCGTCTCCGGCGAGAGCGCCTACTACCTCCAGGTCAACCGCTCCAAGCGGTCGATCGCGCTCGATCTCAAGCACCCCGACGCGGGCGCGGTGGTCGAGCGGCTGGTTGCCTCGAGCGACGTCGTGATCGAGAACTTCCTGCCCGCCGCCAGCCGGCGCTACGGGCTCGACCCCGAGTCGGTGCGTGAGATCAACCCACGCGCCGTGCACTGTGCGATCCGCGGCTATCCGCGTGACCACCCGGACGCCGACCGCCCGGGCTACGACTTCGTCATGCAGGGGATCGGCGGCATCATGAGCATGCAGGGCGAGCCGTCCGGCGAACCGATGAAAGTGGCCGTGGCGATCGCCGACATCGTCGCCGGGCTGTTCGCCGCCAACGGCATCCTGGCGGCGCTGGTCGAGCGCGAGCGAAGCGGCCGCGGGCGGGAAGTCGAGGTCGCGCTCCTGGACGCCCAGGTCGCCTGGTTGGCCAACCGCGCCGGGGACTGGCTGATCGGCGGAATCCCGCCGCAACGGCTGGGCAACGCCCATCCCTCGATCGTCCCCTACGAGACCTTTCACGCCGACGACGGCTACATCAATCTCGCAGTCGGAAACGACGACCAGTTCGACCGCTTCTGCCGCGAGGCGGGAAGAGACGATCTGGCCGACGACGAGCGCTACGCGACCAACCGCGGCCGCGTCCAGTACCGCGACGAGCTGGTCGAGGAGCTGCGCGCGACCATCGCCGAGCGCACCGTCGCCGAGTGGGTTGCCGTCCTCGAGCGGGCCGGCGTCCCGGGCGGACCGGTGCTGTCGCTGCCGGAGCTCTTCGATGGCACGGCAGCGCACATGGTCGAGGAGGTCGCGCACCCGACCGCCGGCGAGCTTCGGCTCGTGCGCTCGCCGATCGCGCTCGAGGGCGAGCGTCCGGCCGCCAGCCGGCATCCACCGCGGCTGGGCGAGCACAGCGAGGAGATCCTGCGCCAGCTGGGTGTTGCCGAAGAGGAGATCGCCAAGTTGATCGCGGGCGCCTGCCGCCCCGGGTAGAATCAGCGCTCCGGCGGATGTGGCGGAATTGGTAGACGCGCACGGTTCAGGTCCGTGTGGCCGTAAGGTCGTGGAGGTTCAAGTCCTCTCATCCGCATCGTGAGAATGCGGGGTCAGACCCCGCATTCTCATCACGAAATTGGCGCAACTCCGGCGCCCTCCGTTGCATAGCGATCCGTATCGTCGATTGGATGCCCCGGGCGCCTCGGATACAGATCGCCGGCGGTCTCTACCACGTCTGTGTGCGAGGGAACCGCGGCGAGCAGATCGTCCTCGACGATGCCGATCGACGGGTGTGGCTGGCCACGCTCGCCGACGCTCAGGAGCGGTGCCGGTGGTCGGTGTACGCGTACTCGCTGCTGGGCAACCACTACCACCTGCTGCTGCGCACGCCGCGCCCGAACCTGAGCGAAGGCATGCGGTTTCTCGGTGGCGCCTACGCGACGCGGTTCAACGTTGCCAACGGCGTCCGCGGCCATCTCCAGCAGGGGCGGTACCTCTCAAGGCTCGTCACCACCGACGACTACGCGCTCGAGCTCGTCCGCTACATCGCGCTCAACGCCTGGCGAGCGGGGCTCTGCCGCCGGCCCGAGGAATGGCCGTGGGCCAGCTATCCGGCGTTGCTCGGCGTGGCGCCCGCGGCGCGGTTCCTGACCGTCGACTGGACGCTGCGCTGGTTCGGCGACGATGATCAGTGCGCCCGCGACCGGCTCCGGGCCTTCATCGATGCCACGCCGCCGCCCGTCCGCCACAACGAGCGGCCAGCCCTGGCCGTCGTCCTGACCAGCGCTGGCCGCGAGAGCAT
>DASUHT010000017.1:0-12326 GCA_036273335.1 Gaiellales bacterium
CGGCCGCACCGGGCACGCCGAGGTCGTCCTGGTCGCCTTCGACCCGGCCAAGGTGAGCCTGGACGAGATCCTGCGCCGCTTCTGGGAGGGCCACGACCCGACCCAGGGCATGCGGCAGGGGAACGACGTCGGCACCCAGTACCGGTCGGCGATCTACTGGAACAGCCCGGCCCAGCGCGACGCGGCGATCGCCAGCCGCGACCGCTACGCCGCCGCCCTGGCCGAGCGCGGGCTCGGCTCGATCACGACCGAGATCGCCGAGGCGGGGCCGTTCTACGCGGCCGAGGACTATCACCAGCAGTATCTGGAGAAGAACCCCGGCGGCTATTGCGGCCTGGGCGGCACCGGCGTTTCCTGCCCCGTCGGGGTGGGCGTCGCCGCCGCCTCCTGATCATCCGCCAGGTAGCGCTCCAGGGCTTCACGCACCCTGGAGCGCGCCCGGTGCAGAAGCACCCGCTGGTTCACCTCGCTCAGCTCCAGCAGGTCGCGCACCTCGGCGGCGTCCCAGCCCTCGACGTCGCGGAGGGTGATCACCCGCCGCTGCATCGGCGGCAGCTGTTCGATGGCCTCCAGCACCTTCGCCCGCGTCTCGGCGCCGAGCAGCCGCTCCTCGGGAAGCTCCGACCAGCTCTGCGGCGGGTCCGACCAGCCGCCCGGGTGCAGCGGGTTGCGGAACCGGTCGGGATCGATCGCGGGGCCGTCGTCGAGCTCACCGGCCAGCGATGAGAACGGCACCGAGCGGCGTTCCCGAAGCGCCCGCGTCTTGGCCTGATTGATGAGGATGCGGGTGATCCAGGTGCGAAGCGACGAGCGGCCCTCGAACCTGGGCAAGCCGCGGAGCACGCCGATCCACGTCTCCTGGGCGACCTCCTCGGCCACCGCCCGGCTGCGAACGTAGGTCATCGCGAGCCGGACCAACCCCGCGTGGTAGCGGTCGACCAGCTCGCCGAAGGCGGCCTCGTCACCCGCCTTGAGCGCCGTCAGGAGGCGCTGCTCGTCGCCTTCCGGCGAGCCCTGCGGAGGCGTCCCCATGGCGGCCGACCGTAACAGATCTCACAGTACGGCCCCCACGATGAGAGCCAGATTGCGACGGCATGGCGAGCGTCAGCGTGGCTGGCGATACTGACCATGTGAACGATCAGCGCATGGGACGCGCGGCGTTCCTGACCGTCCTCGGGCTGGGGACCGTCGGGCTCGCGTTCGGCGAGCGGATCACCCGCGGGCTGTCGGCACCGATCGGCGCGGTCGGCGACGTCATCCCCAACGCGGTCAAGGCGCTGGTGCCGACCGGGTGGAGGATCTACGCCGTGAATCCGCCCTGGCCGACCTTCCATCCAGCCACCTACCGGCTCCAGGTGACGGGGATGGTGGCGCGCCCGCTGACGCTTGAGTGGACCGAGGTCGGCGGTCTGCCGGCGGTGGACGAGACGGCCGACTTCCACTGCGTGACGGGATGGACGGTGGGCGGCGTGCACTGGCGGGGCATCCGCCTGCAGACCCTGTGGGACATGGCCCATCCGCTCCCGGAAGCGCGCTACGTGAACTTCATCTCCATGGAGCACCCCTACGTGGACACGCTGTCGCTGAAGCAGACGACGATGCCGCAGGTGATGCTCGCGCACACCATGGACGGCGCCCCGCTGCCCCGCGAGCATGGCGCGCCGCTGCGGCTCGTCGTGCCCGAGATGTACGGCTACAAGGGGGTCAAGTGGCTGCACCGGATCGAGCTTGTGGACAGGCTGGAGCCGGGCTACTGGGAGCAGCGGGGCTACGACGTGGACGCCTGGGTGGGGCGGTCGAACGGCTACTTCTGACGCCGCAACTGCCTCGCGCTATGTGACGCGCTTCTCGGCCTTCGAGCGGGCGCTGCACTGGCTGCTCGCGCTGACGTTCCTGACGATGGCGGCGACCGGCCTCATCCTCTACCTGCCCTCTCTGGCGGAGGTGGCCGCCAACCGCGGCATGTGGAAGTCGATCCACCTGGGCGCGGCGATCGCCTTCTGGGCCGGACTGATCGCGCTCCTGCCCGGCAATGGCCGCCAGTTCCGGGCGTCGGCGCGGGAGATCGACCGGTTCGACGGCGACGACCGGCGCTGGCTGCAGTGGGCCGTCACGCGCCGTGGCGACGAGCCCGTCCAGGGCCGGTTCAACGCAGGCCAGAAGCTGAACACGGCGATCGTCTCGGGGCTGATGGTGGTGTTCACCGTCAGCGGCACGCTGATGTACCTGCAGGAGACCGACGCCGCCTTCCGCGGCCGAACGAGCGCGATCCTCGTGCACGACCTGGCGACCTGGGTGGCGCTGCCGCTGGTCGCCGGCCACCTCTGGCTGGCGCTCGTCAACCCGAGCACCCGCCACTCGATGCGGGGGATCCTGCTGGGCAGCGTCCGCCGAGACTGGGCGCGCCGGCACCACGGCAAGTGGATGGACGCGGTCGAGGGTCAGCCGGTAAGCACCGGCTCCGCCGAGCCCCCGTCGCCGTCACCGTAGCGCCAGAACTCCGGGAACGCGGCCACGATGGGCACGATCCCGAGCAGGCAGAGAAGTCCTCCCGAGACGACCGACGCCTGTGTGCCGAAGGCCGCCGCCACGGTGCCCGACTCGACGTCGCCGATGCGCGGACCGCCGGCCACAACGAGCGAGTAGATCGCAGACAGCCGGCCGCGCATCGGATCCGGCGTCACCGTCTGCAGGATGGTCGATCGGCAGACCGCGCTGACGCTGTCGGCGGCGCCGGCGACGGCCAGGCAGAGCATGCCGATCGCGATGCTCGTGGTCAGGCCGGCCAGAGCGATTCCGACGCCCCAGACCGTGACCGCGACGACCACGATCCGGCCCAGCCGACGGGCGCCGCTGAGCCAGCCGGTCGTGAACGCGGCCACCACGGCCCCGGCCGACACCGCGGCGTAGAGCAGGCCGACCCCGGCCGGGCCGGCGCCGTACACCGTCAGGGCGAGCGCCGGGAAGAGCGCCCGCGGCATCCCGAAGGTCATGGCCATGATGTCGATGGCGAAGCTACCCATCAGCTCGCCCTTGCTCCAGGTGAAGGCGAGACCCTTGCGGATCGCGGCCAGCACCGGCTCGTGCTCCTCGCCGCCGGGGAGCGGCTGCGGCGAGATGAGCGCGACCGACACGATCATCGCGACGAAGGTGGCCACGTCCAACCCGTATGCCCAGCTGAGGCCGATGACCGCGATGACGACGCCGCCCAGGGCTGGGCCGACGACCATCGTGAGCTGGTAGAGGCCATAGTTGAACGCGAGCGCCGGCCGCAGCCGCTCGGGGCCGACCATGTTCGGCAGCATCGCCGTGCGGGTCGGCCGATCGATGGCCGCCCCGGCGGCAGCCAGGCCGGCGAGGGCGTACAGCACCCCCACCAGCGGCGGCCCGGTGATGGTGACCACCACCAGGGCGGCCGAGACCGCGAGCTGCGCGACCTGCGAGATCTGGAGCAGCCGGCGTCGGTCCATGCGGTCGGCCATGCTTCCGCCGACCAGCGACACGGCGATCAGGGGCAGCAGCTCGGCGAGGCCGATCAACCCAACCTGGAACGAGGATCGGGTGAGCACGTAGACCTGGTAAGGCAGGGCGACCAGCGTCACCTGCGTCCCCAGGCCGGAGACGAACCCGCCGATGGTGAGCAGCCGGAAGTCCCGCGAGTCGCGAAGGGCGCTGGTGTCGACGGCGATCGCCCGCAGCGCGGCCCCCAGCCTGCCAATGCCGCGTCTTCGCTCCTCCGTCACGATCGGGCATCCTAGAGGCCGCCCATCGACACCTTTACGGTGCCAGGCACCGTCACAAGGTTGTTGCGGAGCCTGGCCCCATCAGCGCCCGCGGGCGAGTCGCACGGCCGTTCCTGCCTCGGCCCGGCATCCGTCTGCGCGGGCGGCCGGCACCTTCACGGTGCCAGGCTCTGTCAAGAGATATTTACGGTGCCTGGCCCCATGAGGGCGGCTCGGGCGCGGGTGAGCTGTGCAGCGAGGTCGTCCAGCGGCTGCCGCGCGGCGGCGGCTTCGGCGGCGGTCGGCGAGGCGAAGCGCTCGCCGGCGGCGATCCGCTCGGCCACCTGGCGGTGCGCCTCGCGAAAGGGCACGCCGTCGCGCACCAGCGCCTCGGCGACGTCGGTGGCGACCGTCGCGCCGTCGTCGGCGGCGGCCGCCATCCGGGCGCGATCGACGCGCAGGCCGCGCACGCACACCTCCATCGCCGCCAACGCCCCGAGCAGGTCGTCAACCTGGTCGAAGGCGGCCCGCTTGTCCTCCTGGAGGTCGCGGTTGTAGGCCAACGGCAATCCCTTCAATGTCGCCAGCAGCCCGGCCAGGCGCCCGATCGCCGTCCCCGCCTTCCCGCGCGCCAGCTCGGCGGCGTCCGGGTTCTTCTTCTGCGGCATCATCGACGAGCCGGTGGCGGCCGAATCCTCCAGCTCGGCGAACCCGTACTCGGCGGAGGTCCACAGCACGAGCTCCTCCGCCAGCCGCGACAGGTGCACCATGCAGAGCGCCGCCGCGTAGCAGAGCCCGCTCACGTAATCGCGGTCGGCGACCGCGTCGAGCGGGTTCTCGAAGCGGCGGGCAAACCCCAGCTCGGCCGCCACCCAGTCCGGATCGAGCGGCAGGCTGGAGCCGGCCGCCGCCCCCGCTCCCAGCGGGCAGACGTCGGCCGCGGCGTGTACCGCCGCGAGCCGAGAGACGTCCCGTGAGAGCGCCCAGGCATGCGCGGCGAGGTGCTGCCCGAGCCACACCGGCTGGGCGCGCTGGCCGTGCGTGTAGGCCGGCAGGACGGCGTCGCCGTCCGCCTCCGCCCGGTCGAGGAGGGCGTTTCCGAGCGACCGCGCCGCCGCCAGACTGCGGTCGCAGGCGTCCTTGACCCACAGCCGCATCGCGGTCTGCACCTGGTCGTTCCGGCTGCGCCCCGCGTGCACCCAGGGGCCGAGATCGCCGAGTAGGCGCTCGATCGCCGAGTGGACGTCCTCGTCGCCTGCGCCGGCCTCCAGCTCGACGTGCTCCAGGGCGTCGACGATGCGACCCGCCAGCTCGCCGTCGATCAGCCCCTGCCGGGCCAGCATGCGCACGTGCACCGAGCTCGCCCGCAGGTCGAACTCGAGCAGCCGCCGGTCGACCGCCAGCGACGCGGTGAAGTCCAGCACGACGGGGTCGAGGCCGCCGGCCAGGCGGCCGGACCACAGCGGTTCGCTCACACCTCGACGGTATCAGCCACAGCCGCGCCGGTGACCCCGGCCCAGGTCTTGGTCGGCAGCGACCAGACGTGGATGAAACCCGCCGCCGCCTGGTGCTGGAAGCGGTCGCCCTCCTCGTAGGTGGCCAGGCCGTGGTCGTAGAGCGAGTCGGGGGCCCGCCGGCCGACCACCTGGCAGGAGCCGCGGAAGAGCCTCACCCGGGCCTCGCCGCTGACCGCCGCCGCCGCGTCGTTCATGAACGCGTCCAGTGCCAGGCGAAGCGGCGAGTACCAGAGGCCGTTGTAGACGAGCTCCGCGTAGCGCAGCGCGAGCCCGGCTTTGGCGTGGGCCAGGTCGCGCTCGCAGACCAGCTCCTCGACACCGCCGTAGGCGGCAAGCAGGAGCGCCGCCGCCGGCACCTCGTAGATCTCCCGGCTCTTGATCCCCACCAGGCGATTCTCGATCATGTCGATGCGCCCGACACCGTGCGCACCGGCCAGCGCCCCCGCTCGCCCGATCAGCGGCACCAGGTCGAGCGGCTCGCCGTCGATCGCTACCGGCAGGCCGGCCTCGAAGGCGACCGTCACCTCCTGCGGCGCGGGCAGCGCCCGATCGGGGGCGGCGGTCAGCGCGAAGGCGTGCTCGGACGGCGCCGCCCACGGATCCTCCAGCGGCCCGGCCTCGATTGAGCGCCCCCACAGGTTGTGGTCGATCGAGTACGCCTCGCCGCTCCGCACCGGCACGTGGATCCCGTGCTGCTCGGCATACGCGATCTCCTGGCCGCGGGTCATGTCCCAGTCGCGGACCGGGGCCAGCACCGCCATCTCCGGGGCAAGCGCCGCCACCGCCGTCTCGAAGCGCACCTGGTCGTTTCCTTTACCGGTGCAGCCGTGCGCGACGGCGCCCGCGCCCCGCTCCCGCGCCACCTCCACCAGATGGCGGGCGATGAGCGGCCGCGAGAGCGCCGACACCAGCGGATAGCGGCCCTCGTAGAGGGCACCCGCCTGCAGGACCGGCAGCACGAACCTGTGCGCGAACTCGTCGCGGGCGTCCACGATCACCGTCTCGGCAGCGCCCGCCGCGGCTGCCCCCGCCTCGACCCGCTCGCGTTCGACGCCCTGCCCGACGTCGACCAGGAGGGCGATCACCTCGGCGCCGTACTCCTCGGCCAGCCAGCGCAACGCAACCGACGTGTCGAGGCCGCCAGAGTATGCGAGGACGATGCGGTCGGTCATGTGTAGCGCTCCTTGAGCTCGAGGACGAGGGTGATCAGGTCGCGGCCGGCGGCGGGCTCGCGGGCGACCACCGCCAGCGTGTCGTCGCCGGCAATGGTGCCGACGACCTGGGGAAGCTCGGCGTTGTCGAACGCGAGCGCCACCGGGTGGGCGTTGGCGGGGCCGGTGCGAAGGACGAGCAGCGGGCCGGACGCCTCCATGGTGCGCACGAGGCCGAGCGCCATCACGAGCGCTCCCAGCGGGTCGGCCGGCCCGGCCTCGCCCTCGGGGAGCGCGTAGACCAGGCGGCCGTGGCGGCGCACCCGCATCGCGCCCAGGCGATCGAGATCGCGGGAGACCGTGGCCTGCGTGACCTCGTGGCCGCGCTGGGCGAGCAGCCGCTGCAGCTGCAGCTGCGTCGACACCTCGTGCTCGTCCAGCAGCGTCGCGATCTCCTGCCGGCGGTCGCTCATGACGTCACGGGGGCGGCGACCGGCGCACCGACCACGCCGGCCACCGTCGCCCCCGCCTGCCGCATCACTGCGACAAGGCCCTCGTCATTTCGCGTCGATCCCGACATCGCCGCAAGAGCATACACAATCGCTGCATTCTTATGCAGCGGCGACCGGCACGATCAGCGACCTAGCAGCAGCCCTCCTTGTAGCGGCAGCGCAGGCAGTGCCAGGAGGCTTTGGTCCAGATCATGTCGGCGCCGCAGCGCGGGCAGGGGTTCTCGGCCAGGTGCTCGGGCAGCCGGCAGGCGGCACCCGGCAGGGGCGGTGTCGGACGTTTCGGGGCGGTGGCCATCCGGCCACGCTAGCCGCCGCCACGGATGAGACCACCGCTTACACAGTTCGCTAACGGCCGCGCCACAGATCGCTCATGCGTTGTCCGTAGAGTCGCCCCAGCAACGAGGGGGCGGTCATGACATACGTGCGGGACCTGGGATCGGTCGACCTCTGGCGCTACTCGGAGCAGCGCTCGAAGCGACAGCGGGCGGCGCGCGCCCGGCGGCGCCGGATGCGGCGGATCGGTGTGCCGCTGGCGATGCTGGTCTCGGCGGCCGGGACCGGTGCCCCTGCCTTCGCCGGCACCGCCAAGACAGGCCACTCGACGCGCCGCCCAGCGGACCGGCATCACCACCAGCGGATCCTCCGTCTGCACTCCACCGGGCCCGACGTGGTCACCCTCCAGCGCCTGCTCGGCGTGCCCGCAGACGGGGTGTTCGGGCACCAGACGCTGCACGCTGTCCGCCGGTTTCAGCACGAGTCCGGCCTGCTCGTGGACGGTCAGGTGGGACCGCTCACCTGGGCCGCCCTGCACCGCCAGAACCGCGGCACCGCGGGCGAGCTGGTGCTCGAGGTAGGGTCGCACGGTGCGGCGGTCGCCGCTGTCCAGCGCAGGCTGGAGATTCCCGCCGACGGGATCTTCGGCCCGGTGACGCTGGCCGCGGTGAAGTCCTTCCAGCGCGCGCACGGACTCGTCGTCGACGGCGAGGTCGGCCCCTTCACGCGCCACGCCCTGCGCGCCGCCGGTCACTGGCGGGCGCCGCGACCGCACGCCGCCGCCCCGGCCCATCACCACCGCCGGCAACACCGGCACCACCACCGCAGCCGCCGGCAGGCTAGGCTGAGCCTGGGCGAGCGAGCGGTGCACACCGCCGAGCAGTACCTTGGAGTCCCGTACGTGTGGGGCGGCGAGAGTCCCTCCGGGTTCGACTGCTCGGGCCTCGTCCAGTACGTCTACGGCAAGCTCGGCGTCCACCTGCCGCGAACCAGCTTCGCCCAGTACAACGCCGGCCGCCACGTCAGCCGCAGCGATCTGCGGCCGGGCGACCTGGTGTTCTTCGACGCGCTCGGCCACGTCGGCATCTACATCGGCGGTGGGCGCTTCATCCATGCCCCGCACACCGGGACGCGGGTGCAGATCGGGGTGCTCGCCGGCTGGTATTCGGAGCACTGGTCGGGAGCCACCCGCGTCACCTGACATTCTTCGGTCATGCGACTGTGGCCGGTCATGGCGATCCTCCTCGCGGCCTGCGGCTGCGCCGGCCTGCACGGCTTGCCGCCCGCCGGGACGACGAGCTCACAACAGGTGCCGCAGCGGCGGACCGAGCGGCCGCCCCGCCCACGCATCGTGTGGCGGCCGATCCCGTTCGGGCCGACGCGGCGCGCACAGACCGCCGCCTACGCCGCTCGCCACTACGGCATCCACACCTGGCGCCTGCGTCATCCGCACGTGATCGTCGAGCACTACACCGCGTCCCAGACCTTCGCCGCGGCCTACGCGACGTTCGCCAGCGACGCGCCCGACAGCGAGCTGCACGAGCTACCCGGCACCTGCGCGCACTTCGTGATCGACCGCGACGGCACCATCTACCAGCTGGTCCCCCTGGACACGATCTGCCGCCACACCGTGGGGCTGAACTGGACGGCGATCGGGATCGAGCACGTCGGGACCTCCGACGCTGAGATCCTGCACGACCGCGCCCAGATGCGGGCCTCGCTGGCGCTCACCGCCTGGCTTGCCTGGCGCTTTCACATCCAGCTGCGAAACGTGATCGGTCACAGCGAGAGCCTGACCAGCCCCTACCACCATGAGCTCGTCGCCGCCTGGCGCTGCCAGACGCACAGCGACTGGCAGCACGCTGACATGGTCGCCTACCGCCGCCTGCTGCGCAGCCGGCTCGAGGCCTACGGTGTGCCGCTGGGGCCGCCGGCCAGGCCGGTCTCGAGCGGCTGCTGACGGCGCCCGGGAAGCGTCGCGCCCATCCCCCGCCAGAGCAGGACGACGGCGCCGGCGACGATTATTGCATCGCCGACCGAGAAAACATTGGCAAGCGGCATCCAGTGCGGCAGCGCGAACCGGTCGACGAGCCAGGGCAGCCGAGGGTCGGCCAGGGCGACGCTGTTGTTGTGGATGCCGTGCTCGACGATGCCGGCCGCCCGGCGAGCCCCGGCCGTGCTCGGCATGTGGCCGCCGTTGGCGAGGATGGCGACGAGGTTGCAGCCCATGCCCAGGCCGAGCAGGCGGGCACCGGGGAGCCGCAGGTTGCACAGGATGCCGACGACCAGGCAGCCGTATGACGCCAGCGACATCCAGGTCGCGACCCGGTCGCCGGGAGCCCATGGCAGCACTCCGGTGGGGAACGCGACGAGCTGCAGCCCGAGAGCCGCGTAGAACACTCCGAGGCCGCGGATCCTCAGGTCCGCCAGCCGGCTCACGCGGCCACCGCCGGCGAACGCGACGACGAGCGCCAGGAGGAATCCCAGGAGCAACGCCATCAGCCGGCCGCCGCCACCTGCGGCGATTCGGCGAGGTGGGACTCGGGGGAGGCCAGGTACCGCTCGAGTGCCGCCACGACCCGGGCGTCGAACTGGGTCCAGGAACGCCGCCGGAGCTCCGCCAGGGCAGCGTCGCCGGAGCCCGCCGGGCGGTAGCAGCGGTCGGAGGTCATGGCGTCGTAGGCATCGGCGACCAGGATGATCCGCGAGCCCAGCGGGATCTCGTCGCCGGCCAGGCCGAGCGGGTATCCCGACCCGTCCCACCACTCGTGGTGATGGCGGATCCAGCGGTCGATCGGCGACACGCCCATCCCCTCGAGCAGCCGGTAGCCGAGCTCGGCATGGTCGCGCATCTGCCGCAGCTCCTCGGGATCGAGCCGGCCGGGCTTCTGGAGGATGGCGTCCGGGATGGCGATCTTGCCCAGGTCGTGGAGGAGGCCGGCCAGCCGCACCTGCTCCACCACCTCCTCCTCCAGCCCCATCGAGCGGGCGATCCCCTCGACCAGCCGGGACACCGACTGCGAGTGGGCGCCGGCGTAGGTGTCCTTGGCGTCGACGACGCGGATCAGCCCCTCGGCAGCGCGCAGGCGCGCACTGCGCTCGGCAGTCTCCGCCAGCTCGGCCGAGGTGAAGATGCGGACGACCGACGTGCTGTAGATGCAGGAGCGGTTCTTGCCGTGGTTCTTCGCCCAGTAAAGCGCGCCGTCGGCGACCTTCAGAAGGTCGTCGCGGTCGTCGGCGTTCTCCGGGTAGGCGGCGATGCCGGCCGACACCGTCACCGCCTCGCCATGCGGGAATTGCGTTTGCCAGAGCCGGTGATGGAGGCGCTCGAGGCTCGAGTAGGCCTCGGTCGCGGTGCGCCCGGCGAGCACCACCGCGAACTCCTCGCCGCCGATGCGGAAGGCGCCGCCGGCGCCGAACTCGTCGCGCAGGAGGTCGGCGACTCCCGCCAGGACATGGTCTCCGACCGGGTGCCCGAACCGGTCGTTGATGCTCTTGAAGTCGTCCAGGTCGATCAGGCAGAGGGCGACTGGCGCGCGCGTCGCGGCCGCCATCGCCAGGGTCTCGCGCAGGTCGATCTGGAACGAGCGGTGGTTGCCCAGGCCGGTCAGCGCGTCGGTCTCGGCGTCGCGTGTGGCGAGCACCGTCCGGTAGGCGTAGCGCTGGTAGAGCGCGAGGGCGAAGAGCGGCCCCGCCAGCAGCACCTCGAGCTCGGGCCGCACCCTCCAGAGCGAGGTCGCCAGGCCGGCTATGAAGGCCATGATCACGAATGCCGGGCCGGTGTGGCGGACGTTGTCGACGAGCACTCGGCGCAGGCTGATACCGTCGGCCAGCGCGACCGCGCCCGAGACGAGGAGCACGTTCACGGCCACGTACATCGTCCCGCCGAGGATCGCCAGCTGGGTCAGACGATCGGAGGCTGCTGGGTCGGCGGTGCCGCCGTTCAGGCCGAGCAACAGCCCCGGCAGTGCCGAGGCAAAGACCGCCAGCGTGTAGACGGCGGTGTTGAAGGCGCGGCGGATCAGCGGCGACTGCTCGAAGGCCCCGACGATGCCGGTGCTGAGCAGCGCGACCAGCACGCCGTACTGCCACCCGAAGAGGATCTGGGTGGCGAGCAGGAAGATGAAGGACAGGGAGACCGCACGGGCGCCGCTGCCGTCCAGCGGCACCGGCTGAAACTCGGCGGTGATGGCGGCCAGGGCGAAGACCGCCACGCCGGCCGCGACGGCGGTGTCAGGGGGGTGGCCGGCGACCTCCAGAAACGCCGCCGCCGCCACCGGCACCGCGGCGGCCATGACGGCCGTCACGAACCAGAGCAGCGGCGACGGATAGTTGCGGGACGTGGGCATCTCGGAAGATCGGCGGCACGGCTTCTCTCGGCCGCCGGGCACCTATCCTTGAGATGCCGCTAGTACTGCCACTTCAGGCTGGCGCCGGCCGACACCACGAACGAGGCGACGGCGGCGAGCACCAGAACGGCGCGGAAAGACTGCTGCTTCCACTTGATCATTGGTGTCTCCCGAAAATCGAGGGTCGGAGCCGAGCCGGGGGCGGCGCGGGGCGTTCCCTCTCTAGATAGGGAAGCCGGGTGTCTCTCGAACCCCCCGGACGGGGGATCGTCAGGAACGGCCTATGGCGCCGGTCGCCGAAACGGCGATTCGATGCCGTCCCAGGTCTTCGCGCGAGAGCGCGGCGACCAGCCTGGCGCCCGCTCCGGAGCGGTCCAGCTCGGGCTGGCCGGCGGCCACCAGGCGTACCGAGACCAGCCGGCCGCGGCGGAAGCTTCCGTCTGCGTTCAGCGTCACCTGGAGGATCACCGACGTGCCCAGCGCGCCGTCCAGGCTGAAGTTGTGATAACCGGCGAAGTTGCCCAGGCTGTAGGCGATCAGCCGGTGGTGGTAGAGCTCCATCGCCCGCAGGACGTGGGGACCGGAGCCGAGCACCAGGTCGGCGCCGTTGTTGACAGCCATGTGCGCGAACGCCTCCGGGTTACCGCGGTCCTCACCCAGGTACGTCTCCTCGTGACCGGTCACGCGGTCGGCGCCGACGCCTTCGGCGCCGGCGTGGATGGCGACGACCACGATGTCCGCCATGTGATCGGCGCGCCGGATCAGGGCGGCCGCCGCCGCCGGGTCGTTCAACGGGGCGGTG